>JBCDMA010000225.1:0-6462 GCA_038744645.1 Pseudomonadota bacterium
AAAGTTGTGGGTTCGCGCTCTCACCAAAGCCCTGAGATACAAAAGATCCTTTCTGCAATTGATGCAGAGCACGAACTTATAGCAATGGGCAGTTCGTTAAAACTGTGCTGCGTTGCTGACGGTAATGCGCACCTCTATCCTCGTGTAGGACCCACCAGTGAATGGGATACTGCTGCCGCGCATGCTGTTGTGCTTGCCGCCGGTGGCAAGGTCACGGTGTTAGATCCAGATGACCCATTTAACGAGGATGCTCACCCCCTCAGATACAATCAAAAAGAATCTATTCTCAACCCATTTTTCATGGTGAAAAGTTAAAATGAATCACGAAGACGAATTACTTAAAACCGATATCTTAGAGTACTTAGCGGCTCATGAGCGCAAGGACTTGTTGCGCTTTCTCACCTGTGGCAGCGTTGATGATGGCAAGAGCACATTGATTGGTCGACTGCTACACGATTCAAAGATGATTTATGAAGATCAGCTTGCTGCTATTGAAAAAGACAGTAAAAAAGTAGGCACTACTGGAGAAAAAGTCGATTTAGCCTTGCTTGTAGATGGTTTACAAAGTGAACGAGAACAAGGCATCACTATCGACGTGGCGTACCGTTACTTCAGTACTGAGAAACGAAAATTTATCATTGCAGATACGCCAGGACACGAACAGTATACACGCAATATGGTCACAGGCGCTTCAACTTGTGACCTTGCCATTATCTTAGTGGACGCCAGAGCCGGTGTTAAGACCCAAACCAAGCGCCATTCATTTCTCGTGTCCCTACTCGGCATAAAAAACGTCATTGTTGCTGTTAATAAAATGGACTTGATGGATTACAGTGAAGACGTTTATACGCAAATTAAAAAGGACTACTTGGCATTTTCAGAAAGTCTAAATATTACCGATATTCGATTTGTGCCTATTTCAGCGCTTGAAGGCGACAATGTTGTAAATAAAAGCGAAAAGACGCCTTGGTTTAACGGCGACGTTCTCATGGACCTGTTAAACAATATCGAAATATCACAAAATCAAAGTGACAATTTCCGCTTTCCTGTGCAATACGTGAATAGACCTCACTTAAATTTTAGAGGCTTCGCAGGTACGATCGTATCTGGCAGCATCAATGTGGGTGACAAAATTACCGTATTACCCTCGGAGAAAAGTTCAGTCATAAAAACGATCAGTACCTTTGACGGCGACTTGGAAACGGCAAAGGTCCAGCAAGCAGTAACTCTGACGCTTGAAGACGAAATCGACATTTCGCGCGGCGATATCATTGTAAAAACCGGCAACGTTCCAATTCTCTCAAGTGCATATCGCGTGCATTTAGTCTGGATGTCTGAAGATGCAATGATCCCCAATAAGCAATATAACTTTAAATTTGCAACGAAGATGGTGTCCGGCAGTATCAGCAACGTCGCACACCAAATCGATGTTAATACGCTGGAAGAGAAAGACGCTGTCCATTTGAACTTAAATGAAATTGCAGTGTGTGATGTTCAGTTAACACAAGCAATTGCATCCGATCCCTACACTGAAAATCGTGCTACTGGCGCCTTTATTGTGATTGACCGACTTTCCAATGGCACTGTGGCCGCAGGTATGGTGATCTCAGCAAATTCTAGTGAACCCAGCAAATCAACATTCTCTGAATTTGAGCTAGAATTAAATGCGCTAGTGAGGAAGCACTTCCCGCATTGGGGCAGTGCCGATATCAGCAAACTGTAAGTTTATTGAAGCGGATTTTAGGGCTGCGAGTGTTCTCTATGGGCCCTTTACTCCGCTGAAACGACCCATCTAGTGCAGGGTGTTGATCTAGCTTGTTAAAAAAAACGCACATCGCTGTGGCTCAAAATGCATCTGGTCGCAACCTTCATGTGCCAGTGTACACGTTGGGTTGCGGCAAGCCCGGCCCGAAAGTCTATATTCAAAGTTCGATACACGGTGCCGAAGTTCAAGGTAATGTGGTTATTCATCACATCATTCAGCACTTAGCGGATCGTGAAATATTTGGCTCTATTACTCTTGTGCCAAGCTGCAATCCTGTCGGCACCAATATAAAAGCCGGAGAGTATACCCTTGGTCGATTTGATCCGGTAAATGGAACCAATTGGAATCGAGGCTATTTTTTTGATGAATCAGCCGTACTGCAGTTTGCTGATGAAGTAAAAGAAACAGACGATATCATCAAGATAAAGCAAGATTTTCAGCGTCATTGGCAAGCATTAATTCAAGATAAAATAAATACCGACTGGGGGATCCCTCTAGCACAAAGATTAAACCTCACACTGCAACTCGTTGCACTTGATGCAGACATCGTCATGGATTTACATAACGGTCCAGTGTCATCAAGGCACATTTATGTGCCTGAATACGCAGAATGCGAAATCGGGCATTTCTCAGTAAGTCACAACATTCTCATTCCTAATCGCTTCGCCGGGGCATTAGATGAAGCGACTTTCTGTCCGTGGTGGACGCTTTCACAATGTTTGGAAGCTAAGTTTTCTAGATGCTATGCATTTGAAAAATATGCATATACTATAGAAATGGGCAGTCAAGAGGTTATAGATTTTGCTGAAGGAGATACGGATGCACAAAATATTCTTGCCTATCTTGGTGAGAAAGAAGTCTTGTTTGATTGTGAGTTTACGGCGCTAAACATGACACGGTATGTAACTGATTTAGCCGACTACAAGACGTTGTATTCCGACTTTGGAGGGATGGTTGAATACGTAGCAAAGCCGGGACAATTGACTAAACGTGGCGAAACAATGGCGCGAATGTTAAATATCGATGAGCTAGATAACGCAAACGCAGTTAAAGAGATTGCTGCGCCTTGCGACTTGATCCCCATTCTGCATTTTCCATCGGCATCTGTCTTATCAGGTACGCAGTTATATAAGTGCTTCACGAACTTTAGAGTGTTTTGAATATGACAGCGATTCAAATAATGGTTTGCTTGGTATTTTTTGCAACTATTGCAGCACTAATTTTTACGGACAAACGACCGTCAGGCATCTTTGCAGGTAGTGCACTTGCGCTGGTGTTACTTCAGGTAATAAGCCTGGACGATATATTAGCAAACGCCACTAATACAGGGCTAGTCACCTTAGTTTTGCTGCTCCTCGTAAGTCACTCTCTTGATAAAACAACAACACTTAAACGCATTGGCCGAGGGTTACTCAATCGTTCATATAACAATAGTTTTTGGCGTCTTTTTGGTGTGGCATTCTTTTCGTCTTCTATTCTGAATAACACTGCCGTTGTGGCAAGCTTAATAAGTGTCGTTAAACAAAGCACACTTCAAGTGCCATCTAAACTGCTGATCCCGCTGTCTTACGCTGCCATCCTTGGCGGTACTGTTACCTTGATAGGTACCTCAACGAATTTGATTGTCGATAGTTTTCTTATTGAGCATGGACATCCTGGTTTCGCTTTTTTTGATTTTACAATTTTTGGTCTCACTGCTGGTCTTATTTGCGGTTTTTTCATGTGGCTTTTGCGCGGACTGTTGCCCTCACTTGAAGACGAATCAGTACAATACAATAGCTACCTGATCGAAGCTGACGTGGAACCCGACTCTGAATTAGTGGGAAAAACGATTGAACAAAATCATCTGCGCAATCTACCGGAACTCTTTTTATTAGAGATCATCCGCAACAATCAGCTCATTTCCCCCGTTTCGCCTGACATGCTTATTGAAGCGAATGACAAACTGATTTTTACTGGCAACGTCAAGAAAATTGAATCATTTCAACACGTAGACGGTTTAACCATGTTTGCAGAGACTGACGGGTTGTTAAAGGACAACTTGACAGAAGTCATTGTGTCCAACCGCTCAACAATTTTGGGAAAGACGTTAAAACAGGTAGGTTTTAGAGCGCTGTTTGATGCTGCCGTCGTCGCTATCCGACGAGATGGCGAAAATTTGTCCGGTAAGATAGGAGACCTAAAAATTCAGTCAGGCGATTTTTTGTTGCTTGCTACAGGGAATGATTTCCATCGAAGACACAATATCGGTAAAAACTTCTTTATTATCTCTGAACAGAAAGTGCAGTCAAAACTGACGGGTTGGCAAGAACTTTTCACTTGGATGGGATTCATTGGCGTTATTATTCTTGCGGCCACGTCTGTTGTGCCACTTGCAACGGCATTGTTATTTCTCACCGCCGCATTGATCATCACCAAAGTTTCCACATTTAATGACGTTAAACGCAATCTTCCCGTGAATCTCATTATGGTTATTGTGGGTGCCTTGAGCCTAGCCCATGGTTTAGAAGCATCCGGAGTTATCGCAGTGATAACCAGCACACTTGAACCCTATTTGATTGCATCAGACCCCTTGATCGCATTAATAATCGTCTATGTGCTTACAGTTTTGTTGACCGAGTTTGTGACAAATAATGCGGCGGCCGCCCTTATGTTCCCCTTCGCATATGGCATAGTGACCTTACTCAACTTACCCATCATGCCGTTCGCGCTAGCCGTTGCATTTGCTGCAAGTGCTAGTTTTATCTCACCATATGGTTATCAAACAAACCTCTTGGTATTTAGCGCATCAAATTATAAGTTCAAACACTTTAGTAAGATTGGAATGCCGATTTCTATTGCATATGCCTGCGTTATAATCACGATGCTGAACATGTTTTATTTGCAGACATAGTGTTGGTCAATCTGATACAAGATAAACTCTATAACGCGAATGCGTTATCACTTACTCACAAATACCTCAAAATCACTTGCTACACATTCAGCAGTTGTTTCTATTAATCGGTGTCCATTTGCGATTGTTGCTTGCGTAGGATCAGAGCCAATTCTTCCATCTGGAAACTTTTTTCTGTAGTCGTATGCATCAGTGAATGAACCAGTGGGAGCAATTTTCGGTTCAAGTACGAGATCGCGCACTTGTTCAGGATACGCCGCATAGGTCACGGCAACTTCAGATGCCGTAGCATGCATCCCCTCTCCTTCTGGATGCATCGTCTTAGCCATATCTAACACCGTCTTAAAGTCCCACCAATTTTTTAGTTTCATTGTCATTGTTGGTTGTTTTGCTGGCACTGTATCGAGACTACGTTGTGCATAATATTCCACAAACGCCGCATTGATCGTGGCAATGTTTCCACCGTGCCCATTGAGCCAATAGATCTTTTCAAACCCATGTCGAGCAAGTGAACGCGTCCAATCGCACATAGCGGCAATCATTGTTGAAGGACGCAATGTCATTGAACCAGGAAAACCCAAGTGGTGTTGCGCACAACCAACGTTAAAGGTTGGTCCAATTAATACACCTTTCTCATCACCGACCCGCTTTGCAATAGTTTCAGGACAAATACTGTCTGTGCCGATCAATCCCGTAGGTCCGTGTTGTTCCATAGATCCAATGGGTACTATAATGCCTTTTGAGTGTTCTAAATATGATTCAATATCTATCCAAGTACTTAACGCTAATTGCATTTTTACAGTTTCCTAAGATAAAAAGTTTGTGCGTATAATGATATCACGATCTATGAATCGCCGGTCTATAATCATGCATTTTATGCGTTAGCGAGACTCAAGTTACGATAAGTATGAATCAAATGAAATCTGTACTAATTTGCATAAAGCTTTCGCAGATATCTTGGCAAAATGTGTTGAAGGGGTTTTAAACTTGAAAATAAAATCTTTAATGAGCAGTGATCTTGTGACGGTATCGTTGGATGATAGGTTGACAGCAGTGAAAGAAATTTTCGACAACACACAGTTTCATCACCTACTGGTTGTCGAAGGAAAAAAATTGCACGGTATAGTTTCGGATCGCGACCTCTTAAAAGCATTAAGCCCTAACGTCGATTCCAATGCGGCGACAATAAAAGACCTGGCGTCTTTGAATAAAAGAGCACATCAAATCATGTCGCCCAACCCCAAAACGATCAATGAAGATGCAGTGCTTTCTGACGCAGTAGATATTTTTAACAACTACCCGATTTCATGCATCCCTGTAGTCAACAATAAACAAGAACCTGTCGGGATTGTTTCTTGGAGAGATATCATGCGCGAGGTAGGTATGCGTCTTAAAATGCTAAAACAGCGAGAAAAATAAGATCTGGCCAAGGCTCTCAAATACGCGTATTCGCGCATTTATCAAAAAAGCCATACTATTACGAGTTGTTCTTCTCGTGACTATCGATAATTACTTCTGCATACGATCGAAGTTTTTCTTTTTTTCGCAGATGATCAAACGGGTCTTTTCCATCAGCACTACTTGAATCTTTTTTATCAGATGCAGTTCGTTCACTTTTGGGTGCCTTGCCCATGAATTTAGAAATCACTGAGTGCGAAGATTCCGACAAGATCTGCTCTTTTTCCTTGCGTTTGTTGTGCTGATTATTAGCAATAAAGAAGACAAGAAAACAAAGGATCCAAACCAACCACTTTATGAAAAACGACCATCCTAAACGTTCGGTTTGCTCTGACGCCTTCGCGAA
>JBCDMA010000226.1:0-6447 GCA_038744645.1 Pseudomonadota bacterium
AGCGGCCAAGGTGATGACATGATAGTAGAAGAAGCCAAGCAGCCTATCCGGATCATTGATTTATTCTTGCATACCGCTGGATTCTCATACGGATTTACCGACAGTGAAGTTGATAAACGCTACCGGGCAACGTTTGAGACGTTAGAATCTCCTACAACAGATGAGGTGATAGCGGCGATTGCAAAACTGCCTCTTAATCATCAGCCTGGCGCGCAATGGCACTATGGCATCAACATCGATGTCATTGGCTTTTTGGTTGAGCGAATTACGGGCAAAAAACTCGGTGACTACATGCAAGAAGTCATATTTGGACCATTAAAAATGAAAGATACAGGATTCTTTGTTCAGCCAATAAATATCGAAAGATTTGCTGAAGTATATGGTCCCGGCGAAAAGGGAGAGACAGTATTGCTTGACGATGAGCCGTTGGGTGATTTTATTAACGATCCTGAGTCACACAATGGAGGTGGCGGACTTGTGTCTACAATGCAAGACTATTTTGTATTTGCCCAGATGTTACTCGATAAAGGCGAGTACAAAGGTACCCGTATTTTAGGGAAAAAGACTGTTGAGTACATGACGACAAATCATCTTCCATATGACCTTTTGCCTTATTCTCCAACAGAACCAGGCACGGGACATGCTTTAGGCATGGCAGTCGTTGTCGATGAAAGTGGTCTTAAAAAAATGGGGTCAGTCGGCAGCTATGGGTGGGGCGGAGCAGCGTCTACGACCTTTATTGTGGACCCTAAGGAAAACCTCATTTTGATTGCGATGACGCAGTTTATTCCTTCTTCATTCTACCCGTATCAGGAAGATTTTAATAACACGGTATATCAAGCTTTAGTGGAGTGATTTATCGGAAAAACGGCTTTTATGCGTCCAATGCAAAAGAAGAAAGCCATTAAAACAGCATTGTTGGAAGAAAAACAACAACAAATACAACAAAGGCAAACCAAAGTAATAAAGTGATACAGCTCGCTGTATTTACGCCATTTAAAAAGTAATTGTCATGTGTTTTTGTCTCTCTTTTGCTAATACTATGAACGAGAAAAGCACTTAATAACGTTGATGCAAGTCCAATGACGTTCCACCAAAACCAAAAGATTGGGCTATCAGTCAGCCACAGCGATACGTTTGTGCCGACGCCGATAATAAGCCCTATACTCGCGGCGCTTGCGCCAATACGCTTAGTCAATATGCCCAGTAAAAATATCGCGAGGATAGGTCCATAGAAAACCGATCCAATTTTATTTACAGCTTCTATGACCGTTGGTGCAATATCTCCTGCGTAACTGGCCAGCGTAAGGGTGACCAGCCCCCAAAAAACACCCGCCAATCGCGCGCGATGAACATAATCTTCTGCGTTTTCACTTGTTGCCTCAGCGCCATTTTTCAATGAATTGGTAAGGCGCGCAATGTCTTCTACTGTTACTGCAGACAGGCTATTAATCGCTGAACTTAGAGACGACATAGCGGCAGCCATCATCGCAACAACGAGAATGCCTATAATGCCGTTGGGCAGGTAATTAATGATGAATATTGGGACTAACCAGTCGTTTTTACCTTCAGGAATTTGAGCTGCAAAATCAGGCTGAATGTGAAACAGCGCGCCTATGGCAAGTCCGCTAAAGCAATACAACAAAGTGATCGGAAACCTTGCAAGACCCACAGTCACCAAGATTTTACGTAAATCTTTAATGTCTTTACTGGCGAGACTCCGCTGCGCTTCAGATTGGTCGCATCCATAATATGACATGTAAAGCACTAAGCCTCCAAACAGCATCGGCAAGAAACCAAAATCATTACCATCCAGGCCAATCCCAGACCAGTTTAGCGTACTTAATCTCTCGCTTGGTGTGTTTTCGACAATCACGTGCCATCCACCCAAACTGTTAAGCGCAAACCATAAGCAAAGTGCTGCACCGACGACGATGAGCCCCATTTGGATCGCATCTCCAATGACAACTGCTTTCATTCCACCCACGGCGCTGTAGATGAGGGTAATAACGCCAATCGAAAGAATGCTTAACCAAAAAGGCAGCCCCATTGTGCTTTGCAATACGATTGAAATTGCGTAAATCATGATTGCCGTTGCAAATGAACGGCTGATTTGAAAAACAAAGCTGATCAGTAAACGCGTGAAGCGATTGAAGCGTTGTTCAAGAAAATCATAGATGCTGACAACGCCACTTGCATGAAGACTTGGCAGCACTAGCCAAAGCAATAAGAGCATGGCCAGTGGGATAGCAAATTCATAGGATAGCCATATCAGTCCACCACCGTCACGAATACCAACAAACGCCGGCGCTGAGATAAAACTGATAGCAGAAAGCTGTGTAGCCATCACTGACAAGGCAATGGCAGGCCAAGACAACTGTCTGCCGGCGAGAAAGAAGTCTTTCTTATCTTCCTGATGTCGAAATACCACCCCTAGACCCAACATCAGTCCGAGGTAACAAATGACGATCACGTAATCAATTGCTGCCATTGCAATCGTCCTTTTTTAATTGATTGATGGCAATGTCGGTCATTTTCTTGGAAAAACCACTCAACTTATTATGCGTTGGCGCCCAACCAAGCAAAAATCGCTCAAAATCGGCCCAACAAAATGGGTAGAGATCTCGCCACTCTGCAATGACTAAATCGGCATCGATGGCGCAACTTGATGCGGTCAGTGCATTTCTCAACTGATTGAAATAGTATTCCTTGAGCACACTTTCGTTCTCGACTAAATCACGACCAAAAAAGCAACTGCCGAGAAAGTAAACTAGGTCTCTCACGCCGACGCCTCTGCCAGTGTATTGAAAATCAACGGCCGCAACGCGATTGTTTCTGGTATCAAAACAAAAGTTTGCCACTTTGGCATCACCATGTACTAATGTTTTGAAGTGTGCGTTCGCTAGCTTTTGATCAATCGCTCGAGCATGTATCTTTACACTGCCCTCAGACATCGCGTTATATTCGTCTTGGCGAGTATCCAAATGCCAGTAAGTGCCCGTACGCCAGAGTGTTTTTGTTTCTATCGGCAAAAAATGGGCGTGATAATTGGCTAGCCAATCAATGCATCGTTTTGCTTGATCCAATGTTGCGACGGTGAAACGTTGATCAAATCCGAGAGCATCTAAATCTTCCATAAGCAACCACATTATTTGCGGTGCAGCAGGTAAAGGAAAGCAATCACTGGCGATGTACTTGGGGACGTAACAATGGTCAGGCATGTTGATTGAGTGGGTGCTATAAAAGCGCTGTTCATTAATATATGAACTGATTTTGCGTTGGTTCGATACTTGACTAGACCAACCGCGCGGATGGTTATGCACACTCAACTCGTCGGGTAATTCAACCCACTTTAATATGACCGTTTGTCGGCTATTATTATTGTTTTGTAGTTGACTGGTATCCTGGTTGCCAAGATGGTATCGAACAATTTCGCCGTAGTTACTCCATAGCGACTGCACTCTATCGGCCGTCTTAATCTTGTGATGGGGAAAGTGGGTGCGGATAATGGAGTCGGCACTTGGCGTTGACATACAGTCCTGTTGTCGGTTGTTATTTTGATTGTTATCGCAATTATATACCGCAATTATAGCAAAGCGTGTTTTTAGATGGTCATTAAATGATAAGCGTAAATGATGTAAGCAAAAAGCCGTTCTTAATAGTTGAATTGGTCAGCCTATTCGTCGCGGTGCCTTTTTTGCTGACAGTAACTGTTCCGATTGTGTTCAAAGTGGTACTCGTCTTAGCGGTACTGTTTTATTGTGTTATGGAAAGCAAAAAGATGGGCATATTAACTCGACCTGTGTTGCTGGGGATCCCAAAAGCATCCCTATCCTTTGCTGCAAATAAAAACATGATGATCAGGATATTGAGTTTTATTGTCATCTCGACGATTGCAATGGCTATCCTTTATCCTGAAAGATTGTTCTATGTAATACTTAACAAACCTCTGCTTTGGCTAGGGATATGCATTTTTTATGCGGTCTTTTCTGTGTATCCGCAAGAGTTCCTTTATCGCACTTATTTCTTCGCTCGTTATCGACACTTAGTAACAGACATTCGATGGTTCGTGCTACTTAATGCCATCATTTTTAGTTTTGCACATGTCATCTTCGATAATGCACTGGTTTACATATTGACGTTCGCAGGTGGGTTGTTATTTGCCTACACCTATTCGAAGACGCGTTGTTTAATGTTAGTTAGCATTGAACATAGTATTTATGGGCTGTGGCTTTACACGCTTGGTATAGGACACATGCTTGCATTTCCGGGATGATGTTTGGATAAAAAGGGGCGTTTGATTACCGAATTATGCCCATGTCAATATTGAATTTGGAGACGACGACGCGCAAGCATACTTACTCCGCCGGCTCGCCTAGTTGAACAACATTCATCAGGTTCGCAGCGTACTCCATGGGGTCAAATATTAAAGGCATTTGCACTATTTTTTCCCCGGCGGTGTCTAGAACAATAATGCGAGGAAAGCCTTGTAGGTCGTGTTTTTTGGCGAACGCCACGCCGTCTTTAGAATCATACTCCAAACGAACATATACAAAGCGATCGCTAATGGTTTTTGACACTGTTTCATCGGCAAACACTTCTTTATCCAAGCGGCGGCAGGTTGGGCACCAAATCGCAGAATAATCCGCCAAAACCAATTTGTTTTCGCTTTTCGCCAACTCTAAACCATCTTGCATGGTGTATTTAGGAAAACTAAGCGCTTTTATTGCCTCTTTACCCAAATAGGTTTGTGTGTAGTTATGTCCGAAGTATGCTGCAGCGGCAACAGTTATTAATGCAATCAGCGCAATGAATGTTTTCATTAACGCATTCTCCTGCTCGAAAACCATAGCGTCGCATCAAATTTTATTAATAACCCAAGCGCTAATGATAATGCGTTACTTACCATTTTCTTAACACTTCAGCATATAAACTTTCATCAAGCGCACTGGGTGCGTCTTCAGCGGGCATCATAATATCCTTATATGCTGCTTCTTCTCGCAATGCAGCAATACCTGCATTAAATGACGCCAAGATATCTCTGGCGTTTTCAATGGAAGGGTTCAAAGCCATCTTAACGCCAACCGTGAGAATAGGTTGTTCGGAAATGGACAAAGGAGGCTTATCAATGGAGCTCAAGAGTTTATTGAATTCTTCAATCATCATCTTATCTGCCAGGATAAAGTCGACTCTGCGTTCTTCCAACTGTTGTATATTCTCAACAAAACTGTCTCTGCGCGCCCATTTGACGGAACGTTCACTGCGCAGCTGATCGGTATTAGCAAAACGTTTTTCGATACCCACGCGTTCGTCCCTCAATTGGTCGAATCTAACGATATTTTCTGCCGCTGGCGTGCGGGATACCATATGCAAATCTATTTCCGCATAAATATCGCTGTATAGGTACCTTGATCGTTCATTGTTTAAAGTGTAGTGATCAATGTAGCCATTGAATCTGCCGCTGACCAATCCTGAGCCCGACCATGCTTGAGTAGTTGATGTGATATTTAAATCCGTTTCCGGAAGTGCGCGTGTGACGAGTTCAATCAGCTTTGCAGGTTTGTTTCTGTCATCAATCAACGTTTCCACTTGATTGCCCACCAGGTTGAGTTGGGCGTTCACCGCAGAGACAATTAGTACCGAACCTACTACTAAAAAAGCCAGTTTATTCATCATTTTACACATCTTTTATTTACTGTTCTCACGAGTTGGGTTTTATTCTTTATTAAACGGAATTTAAGGAAGAACGGTTTACAAAGCAAAGGTGCTGCACCGGCTTTATACAGGCCGTACAACTTGGGCAAAGCACTTTTATTACGGTGTATTGAGAATATAGCAATGGTGTTGAAAACGCGCCATCTAAGTTGTTGACTTAGCGTAAAAGATATTCAAAAAAAAGTTCAAAGCATGATTTTAAGCGTGCCATAGGGGTGTTTTAACTTTGGGAGATTTATTTAATCGCCCTTCGAGGGGTAGCCATGAGCATCAGAGGTAGTTTTAACCTCGGCGTGCACCTTGAGGGGCCTAAATAAAAGCGTATGCATCTCCAAATAACTGGTCAGCTGCGAGGCCGTTGGCAGTAAAGTCATCGCGTATGACTGAGGCCATTTCAAATCGTCCTGCGACATAGACTTCGACAGCGCTGAGATCATCAATATCATCTAACGCGGCCTGGTGCACTAATCCAATTTTGCCGTTCCAGTTTTCGGCGTTTTCAACCACTGGAATATAATTAAAATGAGCGTGACTTCTGGCTAACGATTTGAGGTGCTTGTGTTCGTACAAATCATCTTGATTCTTTGCACCCCAATACAACGTTACGTTACGTTTAGGTTGCTTTTCAAGTGTATACTGCAGAATCGATCGGGTATAAGAATATCCAGTACCGCCAGCAATTAATACAATCTGTTTATCGTTATTTCGCACAAAGGCTTCGCCAAGTGCTAC
>JBCDMA010000227.1:0-6432 GCA_038744645.1 Pseudomonadota bacterium
GATATTGCGAATGCCATGACTTTGCGCGGTTTTGGGCGGCACAAAGGACGTACATGGTACAGTCAAAAGCCTATAAACAGAGCAGATGTGGTTTGTTTGGCGAGTATTTTTATCGTGGTCGGACTGGCTATAACGAAACGGGTGTTAGAAGCAGAAACGTTCTGGTACCCGTTCAAATAGTCTTAGCTACTTTCGTCTTTGGTGTTGCCTTCAAGTTCTGACAGTCTTGCTTCAAGCGCTTCCAGTTTTTCTCTTGTGCGAATAAGCACCTGGCTTTGAACGTCAAACTCTTCCCTACTGACGAGGTCTAATTTATTCAATTGGCTTTGTAAGATTTGTTTGACCTTTGCTTCAGCTTCATCAGCCATGGTTTTTACACCCGGAGGTATGGCTGCAGTAATATTCTTTGCGATTTCTTCAAGCTTTTTCGGATCTAACATGATAATTTCCTTCTGATACAACTAAACACGGACCGTCTTTTGCCTCTGCTGGTTAAAGAATGCATAAAAGCATCCCAAATCGGCTTTCTTATTTGCACTGACAACAATAGCGAATTTTCATCACTTAGGCGACTTCCTTTTATTTATAGTCGGGACACGAACGGAATATTCAAGCAACAATGAGATTAAATCAAGCACAGCAAGACGCTGTTGAATACGTTTCTGGCCCTTGCCTCGTCTTGGCAGGCGCTGGTTCCGGTAAAACACGTGTGATCACAAACAAAATTGCTTTCTTGGTCAACACTTGTGGCATTAAGCCGGTACAAATCGTTGCAGTTACTTTTACCAACAAAGCCGCGCACGAAATGAAAGAACGCGTATCAAGCACGCTTGGCAAAAAGGCGTCTCGCGGTCTGCGCGTATCCACCTTTCATACATTAGGTTTGAACATCATTAAGCGCCATTTGAGTCATTTGGGTTTAAAAGAAGGGTTCACGTTGTTTGACGACAAGGACAGCTATGCCTTGCTCGATGATTTGACTGAGTCAACATATGATCACGACAAAGCGTTAATACAAACCCTGCAAAACAAGATCTCTGGATGGAAGAACGAGTTGCTTTTGCCTGAAGCAGCCAGTCGACTTTCCAATGATGCGGAACATCAGCAATGCGTGCAGTTTTATTCCGAATACAGGCGACACCTCCAAGCTTACAATGCGCTGGATTTTGATGATTTAATCATGCTGCCCACATTGTTACTCAGTCAGCATGTCGATGTGAGAGATAAGTGGCAAATGCGCATACGTTACTTGCTTGTTGATGAATATCAG
This sequence comes from Pseudomonadota bacterium, assembly GCA_038744645.1. Lineage (GTDB taxonomy): Bacteria > Pseudomonadota > Gammaproteobacteria > Enterobacterales > Alteromonadaceae > Glaciecola. The sequence goes on from JBCDMA010000227.1 coordinate 1,271, forward strand.
GACACCAATAGCAGTCAATATCAATTGATAAAGCTGCTAGTGGGGGAGCGAGCGCGATTCACTGTTGTTGGCGATGACGATCAGTCAATTTATTCATGGCGCGGTGCTCAACCAAAAAACTTGCAACTGCTTCAACAGGATTTTCCAAATCTTAAATTGGTCAAGTTAGAGCAAAACTATCGTTCGTCAGGCCGTGTCTTGCATTGCGCGAACATACTAATCCAGAACAATCCGCATTTGTTTGACAAAAAATTGCGCACCACGCTTGAGTATGGCGATGCTCTCAAAGTACTTGTAGCAAAGGATGAAGACAACGAGGCGGAAAAAGTCATCGCTGAAATTATGGCTCATAAATTTATGAACGATACACAATATAAGGATTATGCGATTTTGTATCGAGGTAATCACCAAAGCAGAACGTTGGAAAAGCTGCTGATGAAAAACCGTATGCCCTACAAAATCAGCGGTGGCATGTCTTTTTTCGGTCGTGCTGAAGTCAAAGACGTGATGGCATATATGCGTATTTTGGCCAATCCTGATGATGACAATGCACTACTACGCATCATCAATACACCTAGCCGAGGCATTGGACGAGCCACCTTGGCAAAGATTGGTGAATTTGCGAATGCGCAAGGCATCGGGCTATTTGAAGCCATTTGTCATCCTGAACTCAACAGCGTTTTGGGCGGTAAAGTAGGCGGCAATGTAGAGAGTTTTGCAAAACTGATCGTCAATACCTCTGACAACCTTGTTCGCGGTGACACTAAGCTCGTTTTGAAAGAATTTATACGCAGTCTCGACTTAGAAGAATGGCTATTTTCGAAAAACTCAACCAGCAAAGCAGCAGAGTTCGCGATGTCGAATGTGTCAACGCTGGTTGGTTGGGTCACGGACATGTTGGAAGGAGATAGTCTGCAGCCACCCTTGTCATTCAATGAAGTTGTACAAAATCTAACGCTGAGAGACCTGATGGAGAGAGGTGAAGGCAGTGACGATGCCGATCAAATCAATCTAATGACGCTGCACGCATCAAAGGGATTGGAATTCCCAATCGTATTTATTGTTGGCATGGAAGAAGGGTTATTGCCGCATCAAAGCAGTATCGATGAAGACAATGTGGAAGAAGAACGTCGCTTAGCTTATGTTGGGATAACGAGGGCACAAAAGCAGCTATATTTCACGCTTGCAAAAGAACGCCGCCAAATGGGTGAAACGGTCGAGCCAGAGCCAAGTCGATTCTTGCATGAATTACCTCAAGATGATGTGCAGTGGGAGTGGCAAAAAACCAAGCCTAGCGAAGAACAGCGAAAACAGTCAGCCGCCAGAGGTATTGCAGGATTAAAGAGTATTTTTGACTAGGCGCTCTTGAAAATTAGTCTTTTCAAAGGATTTGGGTTTTTTCGATTGCTTGCCCTTGAAACAAGTGGCAATCCAGGCGTTTAAATTCATTAAGTAACCGCTCACAATCAATGCCATCCGCAATCACACTTATCTCTGCTCCCTTAGCAAGCATCAAAATTGATTGGACCAAACGCTTGGTTGCTGGGGAATCCAGCATAGAATTGGTCAATGCAGCACTGAGTTTCAGGTAGTTAAACTGCAGGTTAAATAAGTGATTGAGAGATCCCAATTCATTGCCAAAATTATCTAGCACCACGATCACACCAAGCGCATGCAGTTTATTTACGATGATGGAAATATGCCTGGGAAACTTGTTGAGCGATTCTTCGGCAAGCTCTACGACCAGGTTGTTGCTGTTGATTTCTGAATTTTCAATGACATCAAGGAGATTTCGATAAGACTCTTTATACATCAGGTGTTCGGCTGAGAGGGTGATCCCCAATTTTTGGTGACGGGTTTCTTCAATTGATTGCCACACCTTGAGTTGCTTTATCGCAACGTTGATTAGGTGGTCATTGATTGTGTGATTGAGACCTGTGGCATGGGCAAGCTCCCAGAATTGCGCTCGACTGTAGCTTTTCCCTTTGTTCCGCCAAGCCAGCGTAAACTCGTTATACAACGTTTGCCGCGTATGCTGACAAATAATGGGTTGAGTACAATAGTCAAACGCATCATTGTTAAACGCGTTGCGAAAATCGTTCTCTAATTCAATTTCTCTTACCACGCTACTGCGCATACTCGTATCAAACACAATATATCGGTTTTTACCGAGGTTCTTTGCGTAGTACATGGCAGCATCTGCATCGCGCAGCGCCGAGTCCCCTTCTGTGTATTCTTGGGTAATATTGACGACACCAACACTGGCGCCTGAATATACCTCTTTGTTTTCGATAGTGAACGGTTTACTGACATTCTCGACAATCCGTTGTGCAATTAATTCGACATCATCGATCGATTCAAAGCTATCAAGTAGCACCACGAACTCGTCACCACCGAGGCGAGCTAATAAATCATGACTGCGCTTACAACTGTCTATACGGTTTGATACATCTTTAAGGAATTCATCTCCTACGTGGTGTCCCAATGTATCGTTAATCTGTTTGAATCGATCAAGATCGATAAACAGCAATGCATAATTGTGATAGTCATATCGCTGTTTACTGGCGATGGCTAATTCCAATCGCTTGTTAAATAAGGTTCGATTAGGCAACCCGGTAAGCGAGTCATGATGGGCGTCATGCACAAGCCTTGCTTCGATTTCTTTGCGTTGTTCTATTTGTTTTTTTAGTGATTTATTGGAGCGATCGAGTTCTGCTGTACGCTCACTCACCATGCGTGCGAGGTGTCTATTGTAATTTCTCAACGCCTGTGATGCTCGCTGCCTTTGCATTGCTGCTGCTATCTGATTCGACACGAACCGAAGTACGTCAAGGTCACCTTTATCATAATCTTTAGTGGTGCCATAAGTTTGGACTGCGATAACGCCAAGCACTTCACCATTTATGGATAACGGCGCGCCTAACCAGCAGTTCTTAAGAGCGAGCATTTTTTGACAGATGCTTTCATCGATTTCATTGGTGCCCTGTAAGCGCTTGATCATGTCGGTGTTCATCAATACCGCCTTGCCGGCACGAATCACGTATTCGGTTAGCCCATTGCTGAGTTTTCTAGCCTTGTTGGAATCATCGTTGCGACCAACGAAATATGGAAACGTAATGGTTGTGCGTTGTTCGACCAATTCGGCAATGTAAAAGTTTGGCGCATGCATCAATCGACTAAGGATATCGTGAAGTTTACCGTAAAACGTCAGTGCCTCTGATTCATTTGAAGCGGACAGCTCGCTAATTTCAAATAATGCATTTTGCAAAGACTCAATGCGCTTTCGCTCTTGTATTTCTGCACTTAAATTATTGTTGCTCTCCTGAAGCTGCTGCGTGCGCTGTCGGATCATGTTTTCTGTTAGTTCGCGTTGTTTTACACGCTCAACGGAGGTGACAATGTGTCTTGAGATGAAATTTAAAATATCGATATCATCTCTGTTGTATCGCACTCGATCGTTGTAGCTTTGAACAACCATCGCGCCGATCGTTTCTTGGCCCCGTTTAAGTGGAATCCCCATCAGGTCGATCGGCACTGTACCAATGATATTGAAACCCTTTTCTAGTGCTTGCTGGTGGAAGTTTTCCTTGGAGAGGGTGATGCTTCTCCCTGACCGCAAGATGTAACCCGTTATGCCGAATTCTGTCTTTTCATAGGGCATATCGGTCAACAAGATAGAGTCATTTTCATCGACGAAATAATCGAAGACTAGCTTGGTATTTTCTTTGTCATAAAACGCAACATAGAAATTATTTGCAGGCATAAAGCCCTGCACCAGAGAATGGATGCTTTGATAAAGCTCATTGAGATTGTTTGCAGAAGAGGAGAGTTCGCTGATGCCGTACAGCGTTTTTTGGATTAACTCGGTTCTTTTATATCTCTCGGTGAGTTCCTGAAGCTGTGGGATCATTTCCCGAAGCTCCGGTTCAGAGAGTTCACCAACTAACGAATCTTCATGCATTAAACAACAAAACCTTCGGTTGGCAAACTCGGATTTTAGAAAATCTTAGATGCCTTCAATCATGTATTCGATGGCAATTTTTATATCATCATCTGAGCAATCACCACAGGTTCCCATAGGTGGCATCGCATTAATGCCATTGAGTGCATTTTGCCAGACAGTGTCAAAACCTTTGTCAAGTCGCGGTTGCCAATCCGCAGCATCTTGGGTCTTTGGTGCACCTAAAACGCCGCCGGCGTGACAAGCTGTGCACGCTTGGTCGTAAATTTGTTTTCCAGTGCGAGGCGCTGCTGCAGCGCTTGCATCAACTGCACCCGCTACTTTAATTTTGCCAACTGGCTTGATGCGTTCAACAATCTCTGTTTCTGTCATTTCTTGCGCAACAACAGTGGAAAGACCTAACAAAACCAAAGCACTTGCACAAATAAATCTATGCTTCACCATATTCTCCTAATGATACTCAGTATGTCCCGAACTCGACGATTATAACGGTAGCAGTATAATCCTCAACCATTTGGTGCTTATTCAGACCATAGTGTTGTATGAAACGCTCTACGTACAAATCGGTTTTTAGACGGAGACTCAGTATCGGCAGCAGAGATATAATTGTAAGGCTTGCGCAGAATCTTTTCGTATCAAAATGTAACCTACAAATGCTAATATTTGAACTTGTTTAAGTTGTATAAATCCATACTTAAGTATGTAAATTCAATGGCCACTTAAATAAAGAAGATACAGCTAAAGCAACTATGACAGAGCGATTATTGATATGACTTTGAAACAAATCGAACCGCTAGCTTCCGCTGCAATTGAACAATTGGCGATAGATGCGTCGCCAGATGAATTTAAAGATCCTCAATTCGCGTTTCTCAATGAAGCGCTTGCGGAAGAACTCAACTTATCACAATGCGATGCGTCTTTTTTTGCTGCGCAAGATATTCCAGAAAATACCAAAGCCATTGCGCAAGCCTATGCAGGGCATCAATTTGGGAATTTTAACCCAATGTTAGGTGACGGTCGGGCGCACATTATTGGCGATGTTGTCGATGCTAACCAGCAGATGTTTGAATTTGGCTTTAAAGGCAGTGGCGCGACGCCTTTTTCACGTGGCGGTGACGGCAAAGCTGCGCTGGGACCAATGTTGAGAGAAGTGTTGATTTCAGAAGCCATGCACGCACTTGGTATTGCAACGACGCGCAGC
>JBCDMA010000228.1:0-6384 GCA_038744645.1 Pseudomonadota bacterium
ACTTCAAATGCGTACACGGAAAACACACTAAAACTGTGCTCAGAGATCCCTGGGAATGTGTTTCCAGTTTCAAACTTGGTGACACCAGCGACATTTCGCAGAGCATCATCGACATTATTTACTTGTTGGCCTTGCGGTATATCTTGAGAGATTACACTGAATGCGACGAGGGCAGAGAAGCGGGATCCATTGATTACGGTGTGTTTATCAAGAATGCATACGTATTCATCAATTAGTCGACTATACAAGGGGTTGCAAATTCTGTACTTTTCGCGCTCTTTTTCTTAACTCATCGGATGAGTTGTTGTAGAAAGGTAATTTTCCTTTAATTTTTAATAGTGTAGCGACAGGCATGACTTATCTACGACGAAGACAACTCAAATATTTTGGCGGATTCGCCGTTTTTGTTTTTCTCGCAGGGATGAGTTCTTTTTGGTTCACGCATTCGTTTGAAAATACGTTTCAGAAACACGTTAATGAACTTCATTCGCTTGCCGAAATTGAAGTTTTGGCTGTGCAGACGCAATATTTCTTTAAAAAACAAGTTTATGAGTGGAAAAATATACTTTTGCGGGGCCATGTTCAGGCCGATTTTGATAAGCATTCGACTCAGTATGAACACGAAAGTAAGGTCACTGAAACGGCCGCGCTAGCGCTTGTAAATAATATCAACGAGAACAGTGAAGCCAAGGAACTCGCTGAACGGTTTATCTTGCAAAATCGTGCAATGAATGAGAAGTACTTAGGCTCGTTGGAAGAGTTTAGACACAGCGGTTTTGATTTTAAAACTGCCGAACGTTTGATCCGAGATGTGGACACGTTGCCAACGGTATTGCTTGATCAAGTGGTCAAAAACTTATCCTCAGACATTCAAAAAAAGCGGGATAACATCAATCAAAAGCTAATAATTTATGTTGCTAGTTACGGGTTATCCATCAGTCTTATTTTAGGCATCTGCTCTTTGGTATTCGTAAGATTGGTAAGCGCATTGATTAGATCAAGCCTAACTGACAAAACGACAAACACAGGAAATAGGGATCTGTTTGTCAATCTTGTTACCGACGCCATCGAAACGAAAACCCCAGTGACGGTTGCATTGCTGGACATCAACAACTTCAAGTTGATAAATGAAGCTTTTGGCAGTAGTGGTGGTGATCGCTATTTGTCTATTATCACCAATAGAATCAAAGACCGTTTGACCAAAAAAGATGCCGTATGTCGAATTGGTGGTGACTGTATTGGTATTGTCTTGCATGATAGAGACTCAGAAAGTGCGCTCATTAGTATTGAAAACATTCAATATGAAATATCCCAATTTGAATACAGTGAGTACAACATTCATTTGTGTTGCACCGCTAGTGTGGGAATTGTTTGCATGCATCAATCCATGGAGTCTAACAGCGAACAGCTTTTAAATAACTTGTACGCGAGCTTGCAGGAGGCGAAAGCACAAGGTCCGAACACTATCGTAGTCTATGCAAAAGATGAGGCTAGCGTTAAATTTCGACGCTCGCAAATGCAGACAGTGGCAGACATTGTGCTTGCGCTAGAGGCTCATCGGTTGGTCTTGTTTCGCCAAAAAGTGACAAGTATCAATGCGCAAAATGACACAAGTTATTATGAGATACTGATGCGGATCAAAGGTGCTAATGGTGAATACATTCCGCCAGGCCGCTTCATTCAAGCAGCCGAGCGTTTTCATTTGATGCGAAGGATAGATAGAAGCGTTTTGGATTATGTCGTTGATTGTCAACTGCAACATGGGACCGATAGCCCTTGTTATTCGGTAAATCTATCGGGCGCTACGCTGTCGGATGAGCAGTTTATTGAGCACATTGATGTGGTCTTTGGAAATAGCCAGCTCGATCACGAAAAACTCTCGTTTGAAATCACCGAAACCGATGTTGTTAAGAACTTTGACGTGGCGAATAAGGTGATTCGGAAGTTGCGCTCTTATGGATGTAAGATTGCACTTGATGATTTTGGTGCCGGCATGTCGTCTTACACTTATCTTGCCGGTTTGGACATTGATATCATCAAAATTGATGGCTCACTTGTGAGACAAATTGCCAAAAAACCCGCTAATCAGAGTATCATTCGATCTATTGTCAGTCTAGCTAACGATCTCAAAGTTAAAACAGTGGCTGAATACGTTGAGACAAAAGAAGAGCTAGCGCTATTACAAGATGTCGGCGTCGATTTTGTTCAAGGGTTCTATTTAGACCGCCCAAGTCTTGTTTATGAACCTGCAACTGATTTTACATCGACCGTTACACATGTTGAAAACGTTGCTGAATCGATTAAACTCAAATTGCTGGAAACGTCAGGCATCTCAAAACACACGCAGGATTAGACGCATAGAACTTTATCGAATTGTGACACGTCTAATGAACAATTATCTCGTTTAGCTAACGTCGAGACCATTTGAAATGGCAGTAACGGATTATTTCAGAATCGTGCTAACTCGCGCTTTACCTGCTATCCGAACTTAATTAGCGTCTCATTGGGATGTCATTAATCATAATTTACTTATAAAAAGACCATGAAAATAACGAAAAGAACAATATCGTGTGTTGTTGTCAGTCTGATTATTATGGGTTGTAGCAAACAACCAGAATCAGAAACTACAGAGGACACAATCATTACTACAGAGACTACAACGTTGAATGAATTCTTACCTTCCTTAGCAAATCCTCCAAGCGCGAAAAAAGTGCCTCATACCTTCACACATCACGGCATCACGACTGAAGATCAATGGTCTTGGTTACGCGACTTAAGTTACCCAGAGACTGATGATGAAGATGTACTGTCCTACTTAAATAATGAAAACGATTATTTTAATCAATGGCTGGCGCCATACACTGATTTTAAAAACACGTTATTTGAAGAAATGAAAGGGCGCATGGATGAAAATGAAACGTCGGTGCCTGTTATCAGCAATGGCTTTGAGTATAAGTGGGAGTATTTGGACGGGCAGGAATATCGTACGCATTTGCGCAGACCAGTAGATAGTGACGAAGCATTTCAAGTGTTTTTAGACCAGCCTGCATTGGCTGAAGGGCATGATTATTTTGATTTACGCACCTATGCGATAAGCCCAGATAATCAATTCATGGCATACAGCGTAAACACGGATGGCAGTGAGCGATACGCTATTACTGTCGTCAATTTAACGACCGGCGAAACACTCCCTGATACGATTACTGATACATCAGGTAGCCTGGTGTTTATTGAGGGCAACACGCTGATATATGGAAAACTACAAGCAGATAGGTGGTGGGTAGAAGCAATACACGCCCACACGTTAGGTACCCCCACAGAAGATGATAAGGTGTTACTTACCGAATCGGATACTGGTTTTTTCATGGGGTTTGGTAAAACCTCTGATAATGCATATTTGATTATAGGTAGCAGCCAGCAAGATGTCAGCGAATACTATGCGATCCCACAAAGCGATATTACTGCGCCTCCGAAACTTATCGCGTCTCGCGATCTGGCATTCGAATATCAAGTCGACCACGCGCACGGCAAGTTTTGGATCATAGCCAATGATTTACATGTAAACTTTCGCATTGTCAGCGTGGACTCGGAAAACCCCAGCTATGACAATTGGCAAACAGAAGTCGCTGGCAGCGATGAAACCTACATCAAGTCACTGAAGACATTTGATAACTTTATGGCAATCAAACGCTCCGTTAGTGGCCTTGATCAACTAGTGCTGCGTGATTATGAAGGCCAGGAAACCGAGATCGCTTTCCCTGAGTCAGTCTATACGGCAAGCTTTTTTAGTAATCCAGAATTTTCACAACCGCATATTCGATTAAACTACGAGTCTATGATCACACCTGATACGGTGTTCGATTATCAGCTTGCCGATGCAACCCTCGTTGAACGTAAAGTTAAATCGATCCCCTCTGGTTACGATAAAACACAGTATCAAACCAAGCGCATTATGGTGGATGCACGTGATGGTGCAAAAGTGCCTGTCACCTTAATGTATCAAGCGGGAACTGAACTTGACGGCAGCAATCCGCTGCATCTTTATGCCTATGGTGCATACGGGTTTGGTTTATCTCCAAGCTTCTCGGCCAATCGTTTATCGCTGGTAGATAGGGGCGTTGTTTACGCCATTGCACATGTGCGTGGCGGCGATGAAATGGGATATCAGTGGTACCTCGATGGCAAACTTGAGAAGCGTAACAATACCTTCAATGATTTTGTCGATGCTGCCAGAGCCTTGATTGATCAAGGGTATACGTCTCCTGGAAACATCAGTATTTCTGGCAGGTCTGCAGGTGGTAAATTGATGGGTGCCGTTGTTATTCAAGCGCCGGAGCTCTGGAGTAGCGTGATTTTAGGTGTGCCATTTGTCGACGTACTCAATACGATGTTAGATGCATCACTTCCGTTAACGCCACCTGAGTGGAAAGAGTGGGGTAATCCTATTGAAGATAAACCGGCATTCGAATTAATCAAAAGCTATTCACCTTATGACAATATTAATGAAAGAGAATACCCGCCAATGCTGGTTACTGGTGGCCTAAACGATCCGCGCGTTACCTATTGGGAACCAGCAAAATGGACCGCGAAAATGCGCGATTTGAAAACGGATGAAAACTTGTTGGTGATGCGCATGAATATGGGAGCAGGCCATTTTTCTAACAGCGGGCGCTATGGCCGTCAATTGGATAATGCTGAAGAAATGGTGTTTACATTGATTTCACACGGTATCGCCGAATAATCTGTGATAGCAGTGCGTATAGTGAACCAGTCGCGCTTTGCCGGGTTTTGTTTAGTCTCTAAAGGTGCGACATTCCAGCCGTTATCTAGGGAAGATTAATTACTTGCATTGTTCCCGAAAAAAGAGCATTCTTCACTCGGTCGGCGACGTGAAATCTAGATATAAAGAACAGTTTTTTACGCGTTAGCCGATTAACTTTATATATACAAGATATAAAGATAGTAATTAAAAGATAGAAATAGACAGATAGAAATAAATAGATAAAGCATTAACAAAATGACACCTACTTTTAACCGCATTAATCATTCTCCGCTCTGCTGGCTCAAGCGCGTCAGCGGTGTGAGTGTTTGCGGTCTTCGGAAGTGGTACTAAATAATTCCAGCCGCAACAAGTTTGCGGCGATAATCCCCTGATTTTTCACTGCAAATATGCGGCTCCCTTACAAAAAAGGAGTTTCGCTATGTCAGTACCAGCAGCATATATGACCGTCGTCCTTTTGTGGGCGACTACCCCTCTCGCTATTGTGTGGAGTGTTGAATCAATGCATCCAACATTGGCACTTTTGTTAAGAATGGGTGTTGCCTGTGTCATTGGTTGGATGCTCTTATTGCTTTTTCGTATGAAATTTCCATGGTGCAATAAATCGCGCAGGATTTATGTGTTATCAGCATTTGGAATAACGGCGGGCATGTCGTTGAGCTATGTTGCAGCGCAGTATATCAGCTCTGGACTAATGTCGCTTGTTTTTGGCTTATCACCAATCGCATCTGCTTTTTTCAGTCGCAAATTGCTCGATGAAAAAAGACTATTACCGTCGCAAAAGTTAGCCATGCTACTAGCGTTGATTGGCCTTTCTATCGTTTGCTACGAAAAGATAAATCTGAATGCAGAAAGTTGGAAAGGCATTGGTTTAGTCTTTATTTCAGTGCTTACTTTTAGCATGAGCGGCGTATTGATGAAGCGTGTTGCCATGCCGCTAAATCCCGTCGTCAGCACGGTAGGTGCACTCACATTTTCGATGCCCGTTTTTCTTCTCATTTGGCTTGTATTCGACGGCAATGTGAACATAGACCAGTGGACTGAAAAATCCGTTATCGCGATTGTATACTCAGCAATATTCGGATCGATTGTCGGATTTGTCGCTTATTTTTATATCTTGAATAAGCTTCCGATGACGACGGTTGCTCTTGCGACCATCATTACTCCGCCATTGGCAATTTTTATCGGATCGCAGTTGAATGACGAGTCTGTATCAATCATATTCTTTGTCGGGACATTGGTTATTTTGGCAGGATTAAGCTTCTTCCAATTTGGCGAACGATTATTGAAGCAAATAAGGTATTTCCATCAATGTCAGAAGTTGAGAAAACTTAGGCCTTAGCTATACGGCGTTGCTATAAATTCAAAGTGGTTGATTGATGAGATGTATGACTGGCGCTGCTGCTCAAATGTGCTGAGCAGCTGAGCCTAATCAGTGTTCTACCCTATTGAGGTGGTTCTGCGTTTTTTCCTAGGTTGACGGCGTGTTCCTTTTGTATTGCAATCATTTTCAACACCACTTCCTTTACAAACTTCTGGCAGTCAACTGAAGTACTCGGATCGTAATGCCCGCCATTGGTAATATTGTTGGACAAAACGCGAAT
>JBCDMA010000229.1:0-6374 GCA_038744645.1 Pseudomonadota bacterium
AAACTTGGTGCCTTGCTGTTCAATTTGCTGTTTTATGAAATCGCCGGCGCCGCTAAGGAAATAGAAGCCTATCGCAACGACGATTGCGAGTATAACGACGACTACAAGCAGTAATTTTTTCATTTGAAATCCTAATGTCTCATTTAAAATTCGGGTACGGTGAACGTATCAGTAACAATAGATATTAATAACAACTATGCAACGCTGCATAGGGTAGTTTTTTGATTATCTTCATTTGGTCTTTATTCTGCCTTTACTCGGCCTTCATTCGGCAAAAATATCGCGAAAATAGTAAATAACCGCTGCGCGTTTCCATTCGCCATCGATAGGTACGATTTCACCATTTGAATTACCATCAATCCACACGGTGCCGTCAGATTCAATGAGTCCAACTTGTGTTCCACTTCGCCACACTTCACCGTTTTCTTCCAAGGTACCAATATGATTACCTCTAAACCACACCTTACCGTCAGGTTCTATTGAGCCAAGATCATTTCCACGAACCCAAATTGTGCCATTTGACGTGATGTCTCCCACATCAGCACTGTTCATCCAAATACTGCCTTTTTTGTCAAGATGCGCCAATCTGCTGCCGCGATACCACAGTTCTTGCTCAATGCCTTTGAGGAAATTAGCATTTTTTTTCTTTTGTTTTTTGGGTAGCTTAGCCAAGGCTTGCTCAGTGGTTGCAACACCTGCGCGCATGTCCTCAAATCGAGATTGCGCGGTCGCGATGTATTGGATGTGCTCCAGGCGTTTGGGGTTGGCCATATCAGGGAAGGCTTCATCAAGTGCCTGTCCAACTGCACTGGCGATCAATCCATTATTGAGGGTTGACGCATTCGCATAACCATTGTCGCCCTTGGCAAAATTATACGCCTTCATGGTGTCGTTTTCGTCGATGGCAAGGATCTGCTTTGATAGATGGACTGCGTTCATTTCAGTACTGTTGAAGCGCTGAATTTCCTTTTGAATATCTTCATTAATTTGTGATTGAAATTCACCGCCAATCCATCGCTTTACTCTCTGTGCATCCTGTTTGCTGACGCTTGGATCGTTCAACAACGCAAGGTCTTGGGCAAGTTCAGTGGTTTGCAGCGCTTTGGTACTTGCTGCCCATTGTTTCGCATCTTCAGGTGAAGGATAGTTAGCCAGCTTTGGGCGGTTTTGTCGTTGATACTTGCTCAAGATAGCATCAGCATCAACTGCACTTGAAGCCGTCGTATTGGACGCGGCAGCACTAGCGTTAGCGCTTACTGCGGGTTGTGTTTGACTCTGTTGAGCAACCTGTGCGTTTTGCTGTGCCTGCTGCCATTGTTGGGCGATGTCCACCATCTGCTGTTGAAACGCACTCCACTTTTGAATACTGGAAGCATAATCCGGATGGCTTTGGCTGGTGGATGATTTTATTAATTCGGCGGTTTTTGTCAGTTTTTCAGAAATGCGATTGTAGCTGGCAACATCGCCCGTTTGCAGATTGGCTAAGGTACTTTCAATTTGCGTTAAATTCCGCTTCGCTAAATTTAACTGTGCATCCATCTGTTGAGCAAGTGCAAAAGTTGAAGTAAAAATGTAGACAGCAAATACTATAAACGAGCGAGCGCGTTTAAAAGCCATAGAACCAATCCTTTGTTATTGTGTAACTAAAAGTTACTACAATTTAACATTAAATCAAAGAGTAGACGCCAAACTGCTCAGATTGTCACGATGGGAATTGAAGTTTAACGCGCAACGCGCAATGAATGAGGCAACGTCTTGCTCAAAGTACTGATCGCCTTTGCCTGGTTGATTTGATGCAATGGGTGGATAGGCGCCATAGCCAGCAAGCAAACAATGCCATGAAATGGTATCCCAATGCATTGCGATGTTCTGACGCTGTATTTCAGCACTTAAATCTTCACACTTAAACCACTGGTCGAGCACTTGCGCGAGTGACGTGGATATATTGTGATTAGCCCGATTGTCGCGCCAGTAATCACTGTCTTCGCGCGTGTTTAGCTTATAATGCGCGACGATATAGTCTCTTACTTTATCGAAACGCAGTTTGGCAAATTGATTGTACTCTTCTTGATACTTACCGCTGTAGTCGCCTGCGGTAAATCGATCGATAAATTTTTCTGTGCAGATTTGTACCAGATGAAGCGCGGTTGCTTCCAGAGGTTCAATGAACCCTTGTGATAGACCCAATGCGAGACAATTTTTTTCCCAATGCCTGTCGACCTGGCCCACTTTCATCTTCAAATGTCGACACTCAGATTCGCTGTCAAGCATGCCGATGTGGTGTCGAAACTCTGTTTCTGCATCATCAGTAGAAATGTAATCCGAACTATATACATAGCCATTGCCAAAGCGACTCTGAAGCGGAATTCGCCAGCACCATCCTGTAGATAATGCCGTTGCATCTGTTTCGCTGGGAATATTGTTATGTATTGTTGTGGGCATCACGACAGCCGAATTGTTGAATAGGTTTTCCTTGTAGCTATTGAACTTAATGCCAAGCGTTTGTTGAATCAGCAGTCCTTTAAATCCCGTGCAGTCAATAAAGAAGTTCCCTTCGATGTCAGCGCCATCGGTGCATGACAATGAGGCAATGCTGCCGTCCATATGCGTTTTTACTTCTGCAATGTTATTTTGCAGATGAGTTACACCGCGAGATTTTGCTAAGTCGCATAGGAATTGACCTAACAATCCGCTATCGAAGTGATAGCCATACTGGATCTGAAATGGAAAGTTTTCGGGTGTTAATGGCCCTTTGGTTTGTTTCGCCAAAATGCCATTGATGAGGAAATCCTCTGGTATAGTGTGAGTGTCGAGGCCGAGTCGACGCGTTCGACAATTCACCTCAAACGCGCGCTTTGTAAAGATATCTGTTTGCGAAATAAAGGGGTGGCGATAGCTTTTAATGCCGGATTTTGGGCTCCAATCGTGAAACTGTATGCCTACTTTATAGGTTGCATTGCACTTGGGCATCCATTCGTGTTCTTTTACATCAATCAATTCGAAAAAACGTTTCAATGTAGGTGTAGAGCCTTCACCCACACCGATGATGCCGATATCGGGTGACTCAACAAGCGTCACTGAAATGCGATCGGCGGGACACAGTTTTACCAACAGATTTGCGGCCAACCAGCCAGCAGTGCCACCGCCTGCAATGACGATCTTAACTGGCTTGGTCATTCGCCCAACTCAATGCGATCTGAGTGTCAGTGGTCGCCACCTAACTACAGACCTTTTCAAGAAATTCGTCATGTGTCGGCAGTTTTGATACGGGATCTTGCTTGATCTTGCGAATGGTCTTTAACATCTCAAGCAGGTTATTCTCAGTAACGCCCTTGGCCATTGGATGATAGTCTTCAGGTGTGATGCCTTGGCCCTGCATGACCTGCAGCCAGGAAGCATCCAAAAACAAATCGTTATGCTCATTTATCAAGCGGCCATTTTGACGGAACAATGCAATCTTGTGTTTCAGTCGGTCCGGTACTTCCATGCTTCGAACATCGCGCCAAAACTGGCTATCGTCTCGTTCGTTGACGTGATAATGCAAAATGATGAAATCGCGGATCTGCTCAAACTCCAACTTCGACTGCGCGTTGTATTCAGCAACGATGCTTTCGTTAATACCGTCATGCGGGAATAGATGTAATAGCCTAACTACGGCGGACTGAATCAAATGGATGCTGGTAGATTCTAAGGGTTCAAGAAAACCGCTCGACAAGCCAACAGCGACGACGTTCTTATGCCATTGTTTGCGTCTTCGGCCCGTTTTAAAGCGGATAAAGTTAGGCTCACCTATGGCCTCAGACTGCAAGTTATTGGTTAATGTTGACAACGCTTCATCATCGGAAATGTAATTGCTGCAGTAGACATGGCCGTTGCCATTTCTGTGTTGCAGCGGAATACGCCATTGCCAACCTGCATTGTGCGCAATTGAACGCGTATACGGCAACGTTTGCTCAAAGCGGTTTGAGGGAATAGCTATGGCTCTATCGCATGGCAACCAATGGCTCCAATCATCGTAGCCAGCACCCAGTTTTTGCTGGATCAACAGACCTTTGAAGCCTGAACAATCTATAAACAGATCACCTTTGATTTCTTGTCCGTCTTTTAAGTGCACACTTTTTATAAAGCCTGACTGGGGATCTTGTGTGACCTCTGAAATCATGCCCTCGGTTCTCTTTGCACCCGCTTGTTCAGCTATCTTGCGCAAAAACTTGGCATAAAGTGACGCGTCAAAATGATACGCAAAAGGCATGTCCAATATCGGATCTTTTACCTCCAGCTTGGCAAAACGACCTTCAATGGCACTGAGATAATTCAAGTCGTAATCCCAAATCGTCGATGTGTCGGCTAATTCACACCGTGCGCGATTTAGAAAATGGTGGAACTGACAAAACGCATAGCTTCTGCCTGGAGATCCAAAGGTGTGATAATACCCCTCTCCGTTGACACGCCAATTTTCAAATTTTATAGCGAGCTTTATGGTTGCCTTTGTCTCGCGAATGAATTCAGCTTCATTCAAACCTAAGACACTATTGAGCATTCTGATCGGTGGAATCGTGGCTTCACCAACGCCAACGGTGCCAATTGCCTCTGACTCAACCAGCTCGAGTTCAATTGCTTGCCCCATGACTTTTGTCAGCAACGCTGCGGACAGCCAGCCGGCAGTGCCACCACCGACAACAACGACCTTTTTAATCGACTCGTTCATTTTTCACCTAAAAAGTTCAAATCACCGATACAGAAAAGTCCCAACACCTAAATGGTTGGGCCTTCACATTACATGCGTAATTGTTTACGTACTCTTGCCGGACCACTTAAAGCAGCTTCAGCAATAGGCCTTACTACATATTAGAACGAATAGTTAAATCCTAACAGGTAGTTGGCACCAAAGGTCGAGAACGTCACGATTTGGCGAGGATCATCGTTAGCAAATGTAACATCATCTTCGTCAGTGAGGTTTTGACCTTGCAGCGTCACGCGCAGACCTTGCAACCATTCAATGTCAGATTCGCTGAAATCGTAACCGATTTGCGCATCGACCAATGTTGAGCCTGCACCTTGAATTTCAGCCAATGCCAGACTTAAACCGCGCGTTTCTGTTGAAAACTCATCGCGTTTTGTGCCAGCAACACGGAATTCCCAACCGGCTCTTTCATAATATAGTGTCAATGAATAAGTTTCGTCTGATAACCCAGGAACGAACCCAGTTGTGCCATCTTCAAACTCAAGCTCACCATCTAAGAAGGTTGCGCTGGCAAACATGCCGAAACCATCAAGTGCATCGAAAAAATCGCCGAACGCAACGCTAGCTTGCAGTTCGTAACCTCTAACGAATCCTTCTGCACCATCTTCTTTAAAGGTTACTTCACCTAAGAATTGCTCCGGTTGCGTCAATGGAATGAGATTGCCGTCTGTGTCTCTTATCCCGTGATAGCCCTCGATGTACAGGTCAGAGAAATCTGTCAGCGTGCGGCCGTCTCCATGCCAATTCGTTAAGTCTTTGTAGAAAAAGCTAATTGCGTAATAGCCGTCAGATGAATAGTAATTCTCATAGGATAAATCAAACTGATTTGCCTCTAGCGGTCTTAATTGCGCATTGCCAGTCGAACCTGACCACAAGAAGGAAGAGCCTTGAGCGAAGTTGAAGGATGCATCGTTGTTCGGCTTCATATCATCCATTCTTGGACGACTTTGGATCTTAGATGCCGCTACGCGCACAAATTGGTTTTCAGCCACTTCAAACGCCAAGTTCATCGAAGGCAGCACGTCGCTATAGTCGATACCATCTTCAATAGGGACAGCATTAACGAATAAGCTTTCATCAATCGTCGTGCTGAAACCTGAGGCGCTCTGCTCGGTATCAACAAACTGCAATCCAATATTACCTTTGACAAACACATCACCAATTTCGGTATCGATTTCTAACTTTGCGAATACCGTGATCACCTCTTCATCTACCGTATAGGTATCTGCCAAACGACCTGTTTCTAAGTCAGCTGCATCAGTAGATCTATAGTAGCCGCTGTTAAACAACCCCAAACTGTCATATGCCAATACCCCCTCAAGCCCTAACCAACTCAGGTCCGCAACACCTAACACGTTTGGAATTGGGTCCGCGTCAGGCCATACTGGCGAAGTTAAAAAAGCACCGCCGTTGACTTTGGATTTTGTTCTGTCTGAGTAGTTAACGCCCACATTCAACTGCGTGAAAATGCCCCAGTCAACGTAACCTTCAAACTCAAGTCGAATGGTATCGAGCTCTTCATCAAAGACCGGCTGGTTTACAAAACCATCTTGTCCAGTTTCAGGACCAAAATCAGGATTGCCTTGCAAGAAAGCCACAGGTGCAAGCGCTGATCCCCAAGGTTGCGGAC
>JBCDMA010000230.1:0-6334 GCA_038744645.1 Pseudomonadota bacterium
AGCGGCTACAGGGCTGACCTTGTCATCGCAGATGGCAATCTTTTTGACGGTGGAAAAATCAAGAAAGTGTATCTACAAGGCAAGGGCAAAGAATTCGAAGAGATTTCTCCCTTTCGCTTTGAAGGTAACTTTGATGTGAATATCGAAAACGCTGATTATCGACTCACGCTTGAGAAAGACAAAGACCAACTATCAGGATTTATGGTCGCCATGCAAGACATCAAAACTGACGATCCTGAAAAGAAGTTTTCAATTAGCAACGTTAAAACGCTGGACGATCAAATCAGCTTTTCCGTTGAGTTACCTGAAAACGCAACAACCAGGGTATATAGTTTCACTGGCAGACTATCCGACGATCAAATCGATGGGTATTGGTTGCGACCGAACCTAACGCGATCCAAGGCACAACTGTTTAAAAGCAGCGATCAAGTTGACAAAGAAGCGCCAACAGATGAAAAAACCTCTTCTGAGGTGACCTATTTATCTGAGCTTACTTACCCCAATCGTGCCTTTGGCTTATCAGTAGCGCCTGAGCAGCAAAACCTGCACATCAAGAACGCCACTGTTTGGACGTCTGAAGACGCCGGAGTATTAGAAAATACAGATATAATTATTAAAAACGGCAAGATCAGCGACATTGGCGAAAACCTAAAAACACCTCGCGGATATCAAGAGATAGATGCCACAGGCAAGCATGTCACTGCTGGGATTATTGACGAACACAGTCACATTGCCATCAGCGGTGGTGTAAATGAAGGCAGTGATGCAGTAACCTCTGAGGTACGTATTGGCGATGTCGTCAACCCTGAAGACATCAACATCTATCGCGCACTCGCTGGCGGAACAACAGCTGCTCAGTTACTGCATGGTTCTGCCAATCCCATCGGAGGTCAAGCGCAAGTAATCAAGTTGCGTTGGGGTGAAGATGCTGATGGCCTTAAATTTCAACAAGCGCCCCCGTCGATAAAGTTTGCGCTGGGTGAAAACGTAAAACAAAGCAACTGGGGAGACCAGTTCACCATACGCTACCCACAAACAAGAATGGGTGTTGACACCATTATGCGCGACATCATGCTGCGCGCATTAGAATACCGCGAGAGCTCTGCACAATATGACGCACTCCGTCGCAGCGAGAAAAAGCAAACTGCACCGCCGCGGCAAAACTATCGTTTGGATGCTTTGTTAGAAATCATAGACAGTGAGCGTTTTATACATGCACACTCTTATGTTGCGTCTGAAATATTGGCCCTTATGGGGTTGGCAGAAGAATTCGGATTTACGATTCAGACGTTTACACACATCTTGGAAGGATACAAAGTCGCGGATGAGATGGCCAAACACGGCGCATCCGCATCGAGTTTCGCGGATTGGTGGGCTTACAAGTTTGAAGTGTTTGACGCCATTCCAGGCAACACCTGTTTAATGATGGACAAAGGTGTCAACGTTTCTGTGAACTCCGATAGTGGCGACCTTATCAGGCGATTGAATACAGAAGCGGCTAAATCCATCAATTACTGCGGAATGGATCCGCTTGACGCGATCAAAATGGTCACCATTAACCCAGCCAAGCAGCTAAAAATTGATGAATTCACTGGCAGTTTAGTAGAGGGCAAAGACGCAGATTTTGTGATCTGGAATGCAAATCCGCTATCGATATACGCAAAGGTCGAACAAACATGGATAGAAGGTCGAAAATATTTCGATTTAACGGTTGATGATGAGAATCGACAAGCACTCGCGCAAGAAAAAAGCGCGCTGATCCAAAAACTTCTATCGACTTCTGATAATGGTCATGGAAAGTCATCGGATCAAGCACCCATGACACATTTTGCCAGTTATCTTGCGAAACTTTCGACAGTGTCGAATGGCAGTCACACGCATAGTAAAACGACTAACTTGCCGTCGAGTTTTGCCACGTACTTATTAAAAGACAACACCGTTTGGCACTGTGACGATAATTTCGATTATTGGCATTACATATCAGGTGGACAGATGCAGCACGTGCATGCAGGAGGGCACCATTAATGAGAATCACAACAGCTAGGGTAACCGTCTTTGCCCTTATTATTACAACCTTCTCTGCTATCTCGCATGATATGGTGCCGGGCAAATCCCCAACACCACCAATACTGCTTAAAGACGCTACATTACATACTGCAACAAACGGCACAATGGAAAATCACGACCTCTTAATTGTCGATGGAAAGATCCAAGCCATTGCCGGTGAGATACCCGTCGATGAGCAAACAGATGTCATCGATTTATCAGGAATGCATGTTTATCCGGGTTTGATCGGCATGAGTACAACACTCGGCCTTGTTGAAATTGGTGCAGTTCGGGCAACCCGCGATCAGGCTGAAACCGGCCGGTACACGCCTGAAGTCGAGGCGCATGTGGCATTTAACGCTGATTCTGAAGTGATACCCACCGTCCGCGCTAATGGCATAACCCACGTTGAGGTTGCACCCGTCGGTGTAGGTTTGACAGGTCAAGCCTCGGTCATGCACCTGGATGGCTGGAACTGGCAAGATTCGCTGGTAAAACAAAACTCTGCGATGCATCTGTACTGGCCTAACACTGGCATTAACAAATCATTTTGGGAACGCCGCACCGTAGAAGAGCAGCGCAAGGATAACGCCGAACAATTAGAAGACCTGATGCGCACGTTTGAACTGATCAAAGCATATCATCAAAGACGAGAGCATTCGCCAGATAGCCCGATAGACGTCCGCTGGGAAGCTATGCGACCCGTATTTAAGGGCGATGTACCTTTGTTTGTCCATGCAGATGACTATAGACAGATGGAGCAAGCAGTTACCTTTGCGGCGCATCACGAAATCAATATTGTGCTTGTAGGTGGCGCCGATGTGATGATGGCGATTGACTTATTGAGATCCTCGCAAACACCATTGGTATTTACAGCGCCTTGGGGCACGCCGCAGCGAAGTGATCAAGCATACGATGTGGCCTATGCTATTCCTGCGTTGCTGGAGCAAAATGATATTCCTTTTGCGCTCGCAATAGCCGGAAGTTGGAACGTTAGAGATCTACCGTTTGCTGCAGGTCAAATTGTTGCGCACGGCGCAAGTAAAGCGCAAGCCTTGCGCTCAGTCACAATAGCTCCTGCACGCATCCTTGGTATCGATGACAGTACAGGCTCTATTGAGGTGGGTAAACAGGCGAATCTGGTCGTAAGTGAAGGCGATTTGTTTGATCACCTGACACACAAAGTGACCATGATGATGATCGACGGACGGCGCGTTGATTTGAACAGTCGGCATACTCAATTGTATGAAAAATATAAACAAAAGACGTCTGAATAGTGGGCGACTACTCACAGCCTAGCTGATTGAAACTATCCACTGAAAATAATGCGTTGTATTTTCGGTGAAGATAGCGGGTTTGGTTTATCCAATCATTGACGAGCCGCGATAGAGAAGCGTAATACTCGATCGTGGCTTGGTTTGATTCCGGCGTAAAATTAAGCACTTTTTCATTCACGCGATTGATCGTGTTTTGATACTTATCATTTTGATAGTTAAATAGTGAGCCGATTTCGGTCGCAAGCTGAAAATCAGCGTGCAATAAATACCCTGATTCACCAGCTAATCGCCACGCCGAATAACGCAATGCCTCTTGGATTAGCATTTGTTCAATGTCGGTTTGTAAGGATTCTGGGGCTTGTTGACCACGCAACTGCAAAATCGCAGCGTTGCTGAGGGATAGCATGCCTCGTTGGCGCGGGATATATTCATTTTCTATCAGAATGCGATTGAATATGAGCTCAGATTTCACGTTGCAAAGAGCGATTAACGTGCGTTCTTCAATGTCTTTTGCTTCATCCCAATCTTGTAGCGCAAACGCAAGAATAATACTTGCACCGATAAGTAATGATTCAGCAAAAACCGCACGCCATTTTATCGGATTTTTAATTTTTACAGTCGCAGGTGGGATTGTGTTATTTCGCGCAAACGGTTCATTACGGCAGCTCGCATTGTTATCTGCACTTGTATTTGGATCTTGCTGGGTCACAATGAAAGATATTCCCTTACATAAGCGCCTTATTGGATGACTTTTTTGTTTTGTTCGTCGAACACATTGAGCATGATGCTTAATTCGCCGACAACGCGTTAATCGCAGATATTTTTTAAAATCGTTGATGATTCAGGTATAGCGTTAGAAGCGGGTTGATTCAAGCGATTTTGAATAGCAATTTGTGTCGCCCCTAGCGCGCATAACGCTAGCTCACAACACAATATCGATGAACTAGCTGCGTCTTATCCAGTTTGAAGGATTAAGCGCCTTTCCCTTATGTCGTAGTTCGAAGTAGAGTCCTGAATTGCCTTGGCCACCGCTTGCACCAACCAGGCTTATTGACTCCCCTCGCCCTACGTAGTCTCCGACGGATTTGAGCAGCGCCTGATTGTGGCCGTAAACCGACATATAGCCCGCGCCATGATCCACGATTATCACAAGGCCAAAGCCTTTAAGCCAATCCGCATACAGCACCTTACCCTCAGCAACGGCTTGCACAGGCGCGCCTGATGGGGAATTGAACATGACGCCTTGCCAATTGACTAGTCCTTGTCTCTTCTTCCCAAACAATGCTCTCATCCTGCCGGACGTGGGTATCGCAAGTTGGCCTTGCTTACCGGTCAAACCACTCAAATTTCGCATTGCCGTTTGCTGTTCGCGTAATCTTTTCGCAGCAAGCTCAGCTTGTTCAATGGCGCGCACCAGATCGCGTTCTTGTTGCTGCAATCGCGTTACACGTGACTGGTCGTTTTCAACTGCGCGATTGAGCTTTTGCATGCTTACCAATCGTGAACCTTGTTGGTCCGATAACATTTGATGTTGCTGTTCTTGTTTAGCTTTCGTTTTCGCCAGATGACCTCTCTTAACGGATAGTTTTTCAACCACGTCATTTAGCTCGCTGATTAGCACACGAAACCCATCGATTTTCTTCTGCCTTGCGGTATTCATATACTTATAATAAACAAGTACACGCTCCAGCTTGTTGGCTTCGTCTTGATTGAACAGTATTTTGGCATAATCGTAATTGCCAGCCATAAAGGCGCTTTTTATCTGATTGCCCAAAAACGTCTGCTGTTCTTTGATTTGCCCTTCAATTTTATCTTGTCTGTCTTCCAGCTCCAGGATTTCTTGATTGGTAATGTTGAGTGCATTTTTTGTTTCGTTGATCAAAACAACCGTCTTGGCAATTTCAAGTTCGGAAAGTTTAAGCTCCTGTTCTAATCGGTCGATCGTCTTGAGATTCTTTGATAGTTGCGCTTTGGTTTGTTCAATAAGCTGCTGAACATCCTGCAAATCGCTGCGCTGATTCTGTCCAATGACATTTGGAGAAATACATAACAACGCCAAAAGAACAAAAAACGTCCGGTAGGTGTTAATGGCGTTGATATGATTAAGGGGCATATTAATTAAGTTGAATAATGGTTTTTCCTGTCATTTCTGGCGGTTGTTCCATACCCATCAGGTGCAACATAGTTGGTGCAACATCACTTAAAATACCACCAGCTCTTGCTGATGCATCGCGACCAACATATATAAAGGGCACCGGTTCACTTGTGTGCGCCGTGTGGGCGGAGCCAGTGCTAGGATCAACCATTAACTCGGCGTTGCCATGGTCGGCCGTAATCAAACATTCACCACCGACTTCTTTCAATGCGTCAACCACGCGACCGATGCTTGAATCAACGGCTTCACATGCTTTTACTGCAGCTTCATAGACACCCGTATGACCGACCATATCGCCATTCGGATAATTGCAAATAATGACATCGTATTTTTGCGATTTTATCGCCGCAACCAGTTCATCAGTGAGCAGCTCTGAATTCATTTCGGGCTGCAAATCATAGGTAGCCACATCAGGTGAGGGTATCAGTTTTCGTTGTTCGCCGTCATATTCATCCTCTTTGCCACCGCTAAAAAAGAACGTCACATGCGCGAATTTTTCTGTTTCTGAAATACGTAACTGTGTTTTGTCGTTATCTTGCAACCATTCTCCAAGTACGTTTTTGAGGTTTTCCGTCGGATAAGCACAAGGCACGTCCAATGTACTTTCATACTCTGTCAACATCACGAAATGCATATTAACCGTTTTACTTCGCTCAAACCCCTTAAAGGCTGGGTTGGTAAGCGCATGTGATATTTCTCTAGCTCTATCCGCTCTGAAATTCATGAATAACACGGCGTCATTATCTTGCAAACCTTGATAACCGGCAGCTTTTGTCGCTTTAACAAACTCATCTGTGATGTCGTTTGCGTAGGAATCTTCCAGCGCTTGTACCAAATTATCCGCTGACACTTCTGC
>JBCDMA010000231.1:0-6319 GCA_038744645.1 Pseudomonadota bacterium
AACTCGCTCCTATTGATGAGTTTGTACCCATCGATTCATTCATACAATTTCTCAAGTATAGGAAAGATAAGAACTTTAGCGGTGCGTAAAAAGGACGTACCTCACTGCACGCATTCGCTCTTATGCAGCGGCTTTTTATCATTTAAATAAACTTCTCAGTCTTTTACTGATCCTTTTGAGCCTCCATTGCGTTTTGGATTTTATAATTAGTACCGTACGGTACAGTTCTATTTTGGCATATTCGGAGAAAACAATGAATCAACGACCTTGGGCTGAACGCGCCGGACAGTCAACTGCTGCAATATCTATCAAGTGGCGATGGCTGGTCATGCTGTCATGTATTGCTGTATCTGTAGCCATTTCGTACGGGGCATCATCGCTAAAATTTGCACCTGATTACCGTGTATTTTTTGGACCAGAGAACCCTGATTTCATTGCAAATGAAAAAGCGCAAGATACCTTCGGAAAGTCAGACAATATCGCGTTTTTGGTTTTACCTGAAAATGGCGATGTATTCGATGAGAGCACATTGTCAGCAGTTCATGCATTGACGAACGCTTCTTGGCGTTTGCCCTATGTATCACGTGTAGACAGTATCACCAACTTCCAATCAACCACAGGCATTGGCGACGATTTGATAGTGGAAGACTTGGTATTTTCCATTGACGATTTAACTAAAGCACGGATAGACGAGGTAAAAACGATATCGCAGAACGAGCCATTGATCGATGGCTTCGTTGTTTCTCGTGATGGCCAAGCCACATTGGTTAATGCCATCATCCAAGTACCTACCGACACACCCAACGTAAGTTCAGAGATTGCGGTCAGCGCACGGGAGATACGCGACAGCATAATAGACGCTCATCCCAATGTTGATATTCATATTAGTGGCGTTGTTATGCTAAGCGCAGCGTTCGAAGAAGCTGGGTTGAGAGACTCTACAACACTGATACCTGCTGTGTATTTGTTTATCATTCTTGTGATACTGATTGCGTTACGCTCAATATCAGCCGCAATTACAAGTGTTATGGTAATTGCCCTATCTACACTTGTTGCAATGGGTGTCGGTGGGTTTACCGGCGTTTTACTGACGCCAATCTCATTGTCTGCGCCCACTATTGTGTTGACAATTGCAGTGGCAGATGCCATTCATGTGATGTCGACCGTTCGCACAAAAATGCGTATTGGTCTGGCTAAGAACGAGGCCATTGTTCAAGCGGTTGCACTTAATTTTGCGCCTATCGCTATTACATCAATCACGACGATTGTCGGGTTTCTATCGCTCAATTTCTCAGACTCTCCCCCATTCCATCATTTGGGCAATATTACCGCGGCTGGCATTGCAGCGGCCTGGGTGTTCTCCATCACTTTCTTACCAGCTATGTTATCTGCGCTACCTGTACGCTACAAAGTAGATGATGAAAATAGCAGGAGTCTCAGCCTAGCGGAGCGAATTGCAGAATTTGTGATTGCCAAACCAAAACGAGTATTTATGCCATTGGCGTTTACTGCTTTGGGATTGATCACGATGATCCCAAAAATGGAAGTAAATGATCAATGGTCAGGCTATTTCGATGACCGTCTGGCATTCAAGCAAGCACTTGACGCATCTGAACCCTATTTTGGCACTGATACCATTGAATTTATCATCGACAGTGGATCTCCGGGACAAGTTACCGATCCTGCTTTTTTAAAACTGGTCGCAAGTTTCACGGATTGGCTTCGCATGCGCCGAGAAGACGTAGTACATGCATATTCGGTCTCAGATGTGATGAAACGCATTAATAAAAACCTCAATAGCGATAACTCTGAATTTTTCACTTTACCTAGTGATAAAAAGCTCGCAGGACAATACCTGTTAGTTTATGAGTTGAGTTTGCCTTATGGCCTCGATCTCAATGATAGGATCGATATCGACCGTCGCTCAACGCGAGTGACGGCGACAACAAAGGATATTTCTACTGAACGGACTAAAGCGTTCATTGCTGATGCTAAAACTTGGTTTGACCAAAATACAATCACTGTTAATGATGAGCGCGTCAAATTAGAAGTGACTGGCAGCAAAACGTTGTTTGCCTATGTCGCTCAGCGCAATATCCAAGCGATGTTTGAAAGTGCTGCGTATTTGATTGTTGCAATCTTAATTATTTTATCCTTAGCTTTTCGCTCTTTCAAAATGGGACTTCTCAGTCTTTTGCCCAATACCATTCCAATTCTGGCGACCTTCGGTGCTTGGGCATTACTTGTCGGCACTGTTGGCTTTTCAGTCGCTGCAGTTGGTGCTGTCGCAGTCGGGTTAGTCGTCGATTTTACCGTGCACTTCATGGCTAAATATCTGCGCGCGCGAAAGACAGAAAACAAAGGGCCTGAAGATGCTATTCGTTACGCCTTTTCTACGGCAGGAAATGCGATCTTTGTCACTACTATCGTACTAGCGGCAGGATTCGCCGTACTTGTTACTTCAACCTTTAAACTCAACGCAGATCTAGGATTATTGACTGCCATCTCGGTCATTTTTGCCATGATAGCCAACCTATTGCTACTTCCCGCTGGCCTTTTACTCGCCAACAGAACAGGGAAAAAATCACCTCATTACCACTTTAAAGAAACTATTTAGGAGTCGAAATGAAAAACCTATTCATTACCACCATTGTGTCATCATTCCTGCTGTTTACTGCAATTGTTGCGAATGCAGATGAAGCGTTGGAGAAAGGCTTCTTTATCGCCGAGCGCTCAGACAAAACCGATAGAGGTTTTGGATCTCAACGCGCATTTTTAACTATGACGCTGACAACACGCAGCGGCCAATCAACCACGCGCGAAATGCAGATCGATACACTAGAGAAGTTCGAAGAGGGTTCCGGTGATTGGTCCATCACACAATTCTTTTCACCGCCCGACGTAGAAGGTACTGCGCTACTGTCACAAGCAAAAATATTGGAATCCGACAATCAATGGCTCTTTCTACCTGGTCTTAATCGAGTAAAACGCATTTCTTCATCGAATAAGTCTGGACCATTTGTGGGTTCTGAATTTGCGTTTGAAGACTTAACTGCCAATGAACTGGGTAAGTATGATTATCGGTACATTGAAACCAAAATGATTGATGGCATGGAAATGGATATATTGGAGTGTACGCCTCGCTATGAACGCTCTGGATACTCGCGGCTACTTTGCTACTTCGATACCGATATCTACCAATCCAGAAAGATAGAGTTCTTCGACAGAGGCGGTCAGAAACTTAAAACCCTGACACTTGAAAATTACAACCAATATGAAGACAAATATTGGCGCGCTAGCTTCCAACGCATGGTCAATCATCTAACGGGCAAAAGTACAGTATTGGCATTTGAAAACTATGAATTTGGCGTTGAGCTGTCTCGATTAGATTTTGAACCCGAAGCATTAGAACGGTTGTAACCTGGTGCGTTTTTCATGCAAAGTAGTTACATCACTGTCGCTGACAATAGCATTGTCGACAGTGGTCGATGCCTCAATCAGAACGACGCACAGCATCGCAATAGAACAGCGTTTTTTTATCGATGATCCTCAATGGCCAAGTCAGTTTAATTCAACACAAATCAGTGGTGTATTAAGCAGCGATATTACTTATCGATCAAGAGACCGAAAAATGCGGACAGAATTTACGCCTTATCTGCGCCTTGATGAGCGAGATGCAGGTCGATCATATTTCGATATTCGTGAAGCAAGTGTGTCATATCGCTTAAAAGATTGGGAAATACTGGGCGGCATCAGTCAGATTTTTTGGGGTGTGAATGAGTCGCGCAATCCCGTAGATATCATTAATCAATTTGATACCGTTGAAGATATTGACGAAGAGGAGAAACTCGGGCAACCCTTGATTCGAGTGAGTCATCGTTCACATTGGGGCACCATTGAAGCCTATTATTTGCCATATTTTCGTGAACGGCGGTTTGCGAGTCAAGAGGGACGTTTGCGTTTCCCTTTTGAAATTAATGAGTCAGCGAGATTTGAACGCAATGGAGACAATACTGCTGGAGACATTGCACTGCGTTATTCAAAGCGATTTGGTGATTTCGATCTTGGCTTGCATGCTTTTCAAGGTACCAGTCGAAATCCGTTTTTCCTGTTTGAACAGGGGGGTACGGCAACTCCTGTGTATCAAGCATTGAGACAAGCGGGCCTGGATGTGCAATACACCAAAGGGCCGTGGCTGCTGAAAGCTGAAATAGTTTCAGCGGAGATAACAAGCCATTTCTGGAGTATTGTCAGCGGCTTTGAATACACTTTTTTTAATATTAAGCAAAGCAATATTGATATTGGCCTCATAGGCGAATATCTATTTGACAATCGAGACCAAATGGTCGATCCCATCAACATCTTTGACGACGATTTTTTCCTTGGTACGCGCATCACTTTGAATGATGTGCAAGATACTGAATTTCTCGCTGGCATTATTGTCGATGACAATACTGGGGGAACGCAGGGTTCTGTGGAATTTCAACGTAGAATTGGCAATCGTATTTTACTTGAACTGGAAGCTCGATTTTTTGATGATTCAGGTGATGCGTTGCTTAGCGCTTTTGAAACCGACGACGTCTTGCAAGCACGCGTGACTTTTTATTTTTAAGTGAGGTTATATGGTCCATAATGAATAGCCTGCAAAAGTGAATTTATTACTACGAGTTTGTTGATTGGATAAACGAGAACAAATCGCCCGGACAAAAATCATATCTGCCTCGAGAAGCCTCTTTCTCGAATATGGTTATGCTGGGGTTTCAACCGCCATGTTAGCCAAAGAAGCAAGTACGTCAAAAGCGACATTGTACAAATACTTTAAAGATATGAACCACGTTCTAGGAGAAGTATTAAAAGAAGAAGAAATGCGCATAGAACAAGGTGTTGAGATGGAATTTGACACAATTGATACCTTTTTAATTAACCTAGTTAAATACGGTACTAATCTACTGCACTTTCTAAATGATCCGGATATAGCCAAGTTTGACGCAATACTGGCCGAACACGGTAAGTATTCACCGGAATTGGCCGAACACTACTATCTCGCTTCCTATGGCTCATCTGTATCCCTCGTGAAAACCATGCTCGAGCGAGCAAATTCCCTAAACTTATTGGATTTGCCATTGGAAAGTGAAGACTATGCTGAGATGTTTTTATCGGCACTGGAGGGTTTTGGGTTTGTTAAAGCACGTTTTGGCGTTATCTCCAATCCTTACCACAAACCAAAGTCGAGAGTTGAGTCAGTTGTTGCGCTATTGATCAAACCATATTTGAAATGAGTCTGTTAGATTTGACGCGATAAATTAGAAGTTTCAAATAGCAGCTACAGTAACGAAAGAAACGAATAGAACATTTATCAACTTGTAGTTCAAAAGCGGACTGTAATTTTTGTATACTATCGGCTTAGTTTCGATCCTTCAGAGTAACTAGTTTTGTCATCTTCACCACAGAGAGAATTGTACACGGTTGCTACGCTGAATAGCATGGCTAGGGCGTTTGATTCGAGTATTGCCATGACTAATTTAAATGAAGTTAGAGAGCAATCCTTTGAGGGGAAAGTTTGCCAATTTGATTTTCGTCCTGGTTTTTCTCTTTTTTACTCGGATTTAAACACCCTGCAGGATATCCAAATGGACGGTTCTATTGGTCGTTCGCTTCATATCGTTTGGATCAGAGGCAAGGGTGTTTCTCGATTTGAGTTTTCAAATGGCTGTGTAACTGAACTTGAAACCCATCATACGTATTTAGTCACGGTCCCTGATAGAGCTAGTATGACTGGTATTTATGAAGGAAAGCAGCAGTTAAAGTCCATCAGGCTCAGTATCGCACCTGATAAAATGGATGACCAAAATCTTCGAAACGCCTTTAACGAGTTTCTTTTGTACCCGCGCGCAATAGCGTTACCGATTGTCATCGATAAACACAAAGTCAATGCATTGGTTACAAAGGAATCCAACAACGAACTTGCAAATCATCTCATTGCAGAAAGCATTTCTCTTGAACTGGTCTCCCAGCTTCTGTCAATTGATCTGAATACGGAGTTTAGCATTCACGACAAACTTTCTAGTCGGGATCTAGTCAACCTTCACCGAGCAAGAGACTTGATGCTCGACGATCCATTTCAAGCGTTCCGTCTTTTAGATTTAGCCGAGACCGTCGGTATGAGTGCAACTTCCTTTAAGACAAAGTTTCTTGTTTTATTTGGCACGCCGGTCATCGCGTACTTGCGAACCATCAAGTTGAATATCGTTCGAAACAAGATTGAAAACAAAGAGTTAAGTATCAAACAAGCAGCGTCGCTTGCAGGGTATCGTCACAC
>JBCDMA010000232.1:0-6316 GCA_038744645.1 Pseudomonadota bacterium
ATTTATCCTTAGTTGTTAACGGCAGCCGCCTTTATTGCTTAAATGTGATTTTTATCAAACAAATGCATATTGATCCCAACGTGTTTTTTAAAGATAAATGAAAGTAGTCACGTACATTGTCGATCGTGGTGAAATGACCTATATTCTAAGGGAATTGAAGCGAGATACGGTTTCGTTTTGTTTGTTTTGAACTGAGGAAAATCGCAAGTATGAAAAAGCACATAAGGACCATTGGGACGTTTCTCATTATCACCCTAGCAATGGGTCTTTCAGCATGTGATGGCACTCATGAAGTTGATTTACTCAATGCGATTGATTTACGGGACAAAGGCGATTACGAAAATGCGTTCAATGCAATTAAAACACTTGCGAAGAAAGGTAACGCCAAAGCACAATTTAATTTAGGACTCATGTACCGCAACGGCAGGGGCATTGAACAAGACTATAAAGAAGCGGACAAATGGTTTTTGCAAGCTAAGGATACCTTATATACCGCTGCAAATGATGGAGACGCCTACGCCCAGTACGCATTAGGTGAAATGTATAATTATGGGTTGGGTATCTCTAAAGATGCCAAAATTGCAACGCGGTGGTATAAAAAATCCAGTGTCTCTTTTATGCAAGAAGCAGAGCAAGGAAGCGCATTTGCGCAATACAAAATGGGCGTACTAAATCACGACGGCAAAGGCGTAGAGAAAAATGACGCACTTGCTATCAGATGGTATACCCTTGCAGCACAGCAAGGCCATGCCAATGCGCAGTACAACGTTGGCTATATGTACAGAAATAATCAAGGCATCGCAGAGAGTGATAAAGCGGTCATTGATAAGCAAGTAATGAAATGGTATCGCCTCGCCTCAGAACAAGGCCATAGAAATGCACAGTTTCACTTAGCGTTAATGTACTCAACGGGAGAAGCTGGCGTGGAAGATAATGTTTATGCCTATATGTGGTATGACATTGCAGCACCTGTTCATATTACAGCACAGCGAAATCGCAGCATTATCGAAGCAATACTCTCTAGTGAAGAACTTGTGTTTGCCAAGAGTCTTGCATACGAGTGTAAAGCCAAGGACTACAAAGACTGTTGATTGTCGTTTTGTAACACACAACCAAAATCTACCATAAAGAGCGCTAACTCATCGATAATGCATATGATTTTAACTACGCCTTCGAATCACTCTGATAGAACATGATCCAATAGGCTGGAATAGCTAAACATATACTCTGTGCTTTGATAAGGCTGATGACAAGCAACGCATTGAAGGTCATTTTTCTTCACAGAACCATCGGCATTGTAGATTGCATATCCCCAATCGCCACTTCTGTCTATCTCATCAAATTCGGTGTCCCAGCTTTGTTTTTTCGTCATTACTGCAGTGGCAGCATGTGCACTTTTCACAAACAAGCCATTGTCATCTGTGAGCGGTTTATCGTTTTCGTCTTTGGCTATTTTGTAAATTTCCATAATGATCGTAGAACCGTCAGCCATTGCGCCTTCTGCAACGGATTGTATTGCGACATCATTTGCATACAGCACAGCAACTTGTTTGCCGTTCGCTCTATTTCTCGTATCATACTCTTCAAAGCTCGCTTTGTAATCTGAAGGTAGCTCAACAAACGTTGGATTGCCTCCCGCAAATGCTACTGCACTGATTGCGCAAATACCTGCCGTAGTTAGTGATTTTTTCATTGTGTGTTCCTCAATTAATAAACTCGTTTTATGCTTATCTCGTAGTTGGCGGTTCCTTGTTCTTTCATTTCCTTTTTCTCCCACCAAATAAAGCATTGGTCTGAAATACTTTTAAAAAATAATTCGCATACTAATTATTTGCCCACTAAGTATTTAATTATTACTATAAACCAAGTATATTTAAATGCAATAGGAAAAGTTCACGAGGATAAAAACGACTACATGCAAAACGCGCCAAAGCTGAGCGAACAGGTTTGCTATGCCTTATACAGCACATCAAGAGTGATTACAGAAGCCTATAAGCCTTTGTTAACTCCCCTAAATCTAACTTACCCCCAATATGTGGTGATGATGGCGATGTGGGAACCTGGAAAAAAGAACATTTCAGAAATTTCTGCCCGTACAGGTATTGGAAATGCGACATTAACGCCATTACTAAAACGCTTAGAGGACGCTGGTTTCTTGGTGCGCAGTGTCGATCCCAATAACGAAAGACAAAAGATAATTGCGCTGACGGACAAAGGTATAAATCTGGGAAGCGAAGCAAAGAAAGCATCTGAAACAGCGCTCTGTGCTACTGGTTTAACAGAATCAGATGCGCTGGAAGTTTTTCGACTTTGCGCAAAGATTAAATCACATCTTTCTTAATCTTGGTTTGATCGGTAATACCAAAATGCGCTTCTAAAGCGATTTTGATTATCTATTGATCGTTCGAAATACCGCTATTTTCTCGAATCCATTAGCAACGCGTTAAACTCATCAGCTGGAACGGGAGGACTAAAATAGAACCCTTGTCCAAACTCAACGCCCATTCGCAGCAATGTATTTGCGGTGTCGTCATCTTCAATGCCTTCGGCAACAGCCGTCATATTGAGCGATTGACTGAGTGCAATGATGCTCTGCAAGACCCTGTCGTTTTTATCATTAGCTGCAAAGTCTGAAATGAATGATTGGTCTATTTTAAGCCGATGAATGGGATAGCGGTGAAGATAACTCAAAGAGCTGTAACCTGTGCCAAAATCGTCTAATGTGATGTCAACGCCTAGTTCTGTTAGTCCTTGAAAGAAGCTTTCAGCGGTGCTGTTAGCCTCAAGGTATACTGATTCGGTAATTTCAATGTTCAAGCATTTTGCAGAGAGGCGGTATTCTTCCAGACATTGCTTAATGAAAAGGTGAAGATCACTGTCGCAAAACTGCTTTGCCGAAACATTTATGCACACCTGCTGAAGCCCGTCATGCTGCTCTGACCACAATTTATAATCTTGAAGCGCTTGTTTAACTAACCACCTCCCCACCGGCACAATGAGACTTGTTTGCTCTAGGATGGGTATAAACTCGATTGGGCTAATGAGTTCGGCTGCATGTTCTGCCTTGCGCCAACGAATCAATGCTTCCACGCTGACGATTGCTTGTGTCTTTAAATTGACAATGGGTTGATAAAGCAATACATATTCATTGTTTTCCAGTGCACTGTGTAATGCTTTTTCTAAATGAAAGCGGCCAAAATAATTGTCCAACATATAGGGCTCATACAATGTTGCTTTGTAGAGACCAAGTGATTTAGCCTGTTTAACAGCTAACTCAGCACAATTGAAGCAGTCCTCAGCGCTCATTTCTTCTTTATTTGCAATAACATAACCAACATGTAAACGCACGGTGACTTCTTTACCATCAACCACAAGTGAGTTTTTGAATCTTTCCTGCACTCTTTCAATCACTGTTAGTACGTCGTCTCTAGCATTTGTTGACACAATAAAAAAACTAAACTGGTCGCCGCTGTTTCGACCAATCGATTCATCGCCGCGGATCACACTAGATAAAACATCGGCAATACGTCGTAATGCTTTGTCCCCAAAAGCCATGCTATATTGGTTGTTTAACACACCCATGCCAGCAACATCTAAGATTGCTAAAGCAAAATCTTGCTGTTGAGATAGCCCTTCAATGCGCATGCTGAAATTTCTCAAGAACTGATTTTTAATATTGAGGTTCGTTAAACCGTCAAGATCCTGAAATTGACTGTTTGAACTATTACTCTTAGTTTTATTGTAGACTGAAAGCATTTGCAAATGCGCATGTGAGAGTATTTCGTGATCTACGTCGCTTATCTTTTGTTTAGAAAGCGACGAAATAACTAACCATTCCCAGGGGGATTCATGGAGTACTTTTATAATGTGAAACAAGCGCACGCCCGTACTGACGGTCTCGAGAATGATGACATCTTTTGGATCTCTTTCGAGAACGCTGTCGTTTAAGTCGTCATAGGTCAGGTCGAGGTTAAATTCCACAGTGTCTTGTTTTTGCTGTATTCGTGTATTCTTGTATTTTCCGTCATAGTTGATAACGGAAACACCGTCACAAATATTGTATTTCAGTAACAATTTAGCAACTGCATTTGCGCCAGCATCAAAACTTGTACATACAGTCGTAGCCTCCAACATATCATTGGCGAGCTGAAACTTGTTTCTCAGTTTCTGAAGATCGTTGTTTTTTAATATGTTCAATAATCTCAGTTGTTGCCGCTTTCGCTTTTCCCTTTCCAGCTGACTAGATAGCCGCTCAGCGGCACTTCGTTCATCTGAGTACTTATAGGCACGTTGCTTTGTTGTTTATTGTCTTGAGATTGATCACTTTGAAACTGATCGCTCTGGGACTGGTTATTTTTTTTTGACATTAATCACCAAACATAAGGATCAAAACCACTATGCGTTATTTGATATTGCACAGAACAAGCGTCTCGATGAGAATCGAGAGCCAAATCATTAAAAACGACACTACCCGTTTTCTTTAACCTTTGTTTATGCGTTTACCCTACCGGCAATGGATTTTCTGATTTACAAATATTTTAAAATGACCTGTGAGATGAGTTAACACTTATTCAGGTCTAACATAAAGCATCCGCAGACTCACTTTAAGTTGCTTTTAAATTTAAACTAATTTACGTTTTTCGTGCGCTGAAGAGTGTGTAAAAATGAAATAGTTAGACTTATGTATAGTTACAATGTACGCTAACATCAAGGCATTTAGATCAAACGATTAAAATAAACAGCTCGCAACGTTCGTTTGTATCATTACTCGCGCTCCATCTAAATATTGGTTTTGGGTTATGACTCGATTTCGTTTGACAATCCTAGCGTTTGTCAATTTTTCCACTTTGGTTGCAATCGTAGTGGCAGCATTGTTGAGTATAAACGAGTGGGTATTATTCCTTGCTTTGCTAAGTCTATTTTTAACTATGTTCACCTGTTTCTGGATCTATCGCTCTTTGCAAGCGCCTCTTCCTACTATATTAAGCAATAATCAAAACCAAGCAATTCAATACTCATCTCTGCTTGGTAGTGACCATGCGATGGACGAAGGCCTAGTCAAACAGGCCTCCTTACAACCACAATCAACCGTCAACGATGCCAGTAAGACGATACAAACAATTTGCATTGCCATCGCGGATTTGGAGCAACAATCCAAGAATTTAAGGGATACATCAAATGGTTTAAAACACAGTGCTCAGAAGAGTATTGATACCGTAAGAAGCGCATCCAGAGAATTCGAAGCGTTAAATGCGTCAGTGCAAGAAATGAGTTACATCGCCAAGACTATCTTAGACATTTCTAACATTACACAGCTATTAGCGTTTAATGCATCCATTGAAGCAAAGAGAGCAGGTGAGTCGGGCGGAGGTTTTGCGCTTGTAGCAAATGAGTTTAAGCAACTCACACAAAAAATAAATAAAGCCACAGAACGTGTAAAGGAAATATCTAAGGTCATATTGATTGCTACTTATTCGTCTTGGGATGAAATTTCACAGGCAGAAAAGAGCGTGAATGAAGTCGGCAAAAAAATCTATGAATTCGCAGACACTAGTGAAAAGCAATCTAAAAAAGTCCATAGTTTACTCGGTCAGGCAGAGCTGGCTGCGGATACCCTCAAACAGGTGAAAGTAAGCTTAGTATCGACTGAAA
This sequence comes from Pseudomonadota bacterium, assembly GCA_038744645.1. GTDB lineage: Bacteria > Pseudomonadota > Gammaproteobacteria > Enterobacterales > Alteromonadaceae > Glaciecola. Next base: position 5,653 of record JBCDMA010000232.1, read on the forward strand.
GTGTGCTTAAAACCGAACATAGGACTGATGCGAGTAATACCAATCCATCTGATCTTCAGGGGTAGTATCGCTGATGGGCTTAAGAAACAGATTGCATTAGTAAATGCAGTTTTCTATTCAGAAACGACTAGATACTTTTCAGCGCAAATAGCGTTGTTTCAAAGCGATACATATCTCACGCATGAGATTTAAATAACAAATAATTAAGTAAATAATATTTATAATTCAAATAGTTAGAGTGCGTCAGTTCATTTACTCAGTGTTATATCTACCACTCTAGAGATACAATACCCATCTCAGGCACGACCTCTTTTCCGACCACACAGAAGTTACCGCTCTTGGTCAATGCACCTTGACATGCGTTCAATGATACAGACTCTAACTCATTGGTTACAAAATCATATTTAAACTCTGCGCCACTTCTGGTTGAATAATAAATATACTGGTCGTCCGTATACCATTTTGATGTATCAAACGGCAGTGACAACAATAACTCATCGGTGCCACCTGCACTGCGCTGCCAGATATCCGGGATATATGATTTGTTGTATAAAATTGTATCGTTCAGCACTTGCGCATAGAGCCCGTCCTCAATTACAAAATCTGATATTGTCAAGCTATCGAGCTCTAACTGCTTGATATTAGAAAAACTTCCATCATATTC
>JBCDMA010000233.1:0-6300 GCA_038744645.1 Pseudomonadota bacterium
AGCGACTCTTTAACCATGTCTTCAACTAGTGATTCCAATTTCGCTCGCGTGATCTTTATGACCAAATGCTTCGGTCCAGTCGCATCCGCTGTTATGTACGGTAAGTTGACTTCTGTTTGTTGCGCAGAAGACAGTTCTATCTTCGCTTTTTCACCTGCTTCTTTAAGGCGTTGCATGGCTAGCGGATCTTGTTTTAAATCCACGCCTTGCTCTTTTTTAAATTCTTCAACAAGGTAGTTGATAACGCGATTATCAAAATCCTCACCACCGAGGTGCGTGTCACCATTGGTCGCAAGCACTTCAAACGTGTGTTCGCCGTCAACTTCGTCAATCTCAATGATTGAGATATCAAAGGTACCACCACCCAAGTCATATACTGCTACGACATTGTCGCCTTTCTGCTTGTCCATGCCATAAGCAAGGGCGGCAGCAGTGGGCTCATTAATTATCCGCTTAACTTCGAGCCCCGCGATTCGACCAGCATCTTTGGTCGCTTGTCGCTGTGAGTCATTGAAGTACGCGGGCACAGTGATAACAGCAGCACTGACAGTTTCGCCCAAGTAATCCTCAGCGGTCTTTTTCATCTTTTTCAGCACTTCAGCTGAAATTTGTGGTGGCGCCATTTTTTGGTCATTCGCCTCAACCCAAGCGTCTCCATTGTCAGCCTTAGCAATAGTGAAAGGCATGATGTCAATGTCTCGCTGGACTTCTTTGTCCTCAAAGCGACGCCCTATCAATCGCTTGATAGCGAAAAGCGTATTTTTTGGGTTAGTCACTGCCTGACGCTTAGCCGGCTGACCAACCAGTGTCTCGCCATCCTGCGTGTATGCAATAATGGAGGGAGTTGTGCGATCGCCCTCAGCGTTTTCAATTACTTTTGGCTTGTCGCCGTCGAGAACAGCGACACATGAATTGGTCGTACCTAAATCAATACCAATTATTTTACCCATGCTAGTATCTCCAGAAACTTTTTCTTTGCAAAATAAGTAGGGGCATTAACCCTTTTTTCAATATGTGTTTTATGAATATTTCAAAAATATTTCACGTAAAAGTGCATAAATTTTGCGTTTTTACACACTGCTAACTCATGCAGTGGTATCAACACCACCATCAGGCGCACGTGAGACCATTACCATTGCTGGTCGCAGCAATCGACCATTCAATGTATATCCTTTTTGCATCACCGCAATTACAGTATTAGGCGCAACGTCGGCAGACTCTTGCATTGACATCGCTTGATGATGTTCAGGATTGAAAGGTTGTCCTTGCGGATCAATCTCTTCCATACCAAATTTATTAATGGTGCTGAGAAACGATTTTTGTGTAAGCTCAATACCTTCTAACAGGGGCTTTACCGCCTCATTGGTAGCATCAGCAGCCAATGTCGCTCTTTCTAAATTATCGACAACAGTCAACAACTCACCAGCAAACGACTCTAAGGCAAATTTGCGCGCTTTGTCGACATCTTGCTCGGCACGTTTCCTGACATTTTCAGATTCAGCCAAAGCGCGCACGACTTGGTCTTTTTGACCTTCAATCTTCGCATTGGCAGCTGCTAGTTCGTCCTCTAGCGCCTTTATCTGCGCTTGTTCAACCGACAATCCTTCAATCACCTCTTCTGCTTCCAGATCCTCGACGACGCCATTTTCAACCGATTCAGCGGACGGTTCTGCTTTTAACTCTTCGTTTTCTTCAGTGACTTGGTCTTTGCTCATGTGTTTACTCGTTTCTTTACCAATTTTCTGCTTTTTGGGACGGCTACCACAGTAGATGCGCGTAAATACGCATTTTCGCCTTCCCTTTTGCTGCCTATAATGGGGATTGAATCTCGCGCTTCAAGCCATGATCCAAAGATTTGTTGCGAATAAAAGTGGCCGAGCGAGTACGTTGCTCAACTGAACACGAATACACGAATGGAAACTACCAATGAATGAAAAAAAGAATATTTTAGTCACAGGCGCTGCAAGCGGCATCGGTTATGGTATCGCAGAGTACTTGGCACAACAGGGACACAACATAATTATTTCTGATATTCAAGCAGATGCTGCTGAAAAAGCGGCTGAGGCTATTTGCGCACAACAGCTCAGCGCTTGCGCGATAGCACTTGATGTCACTGATAAAGCAGCCATCGCTACCCTATCAGAAAGGCCCGAATGCGAATCAGTAGACGTGGTTGTCAACAATGCAGGTTTGCAGCATGTATCGAAGATTGAAGACTTTCCCGCTGAAAAGTGGCAGCTACTTATTGATGTGATGCTCGTTGGCCCTGCCCTGATGACTCAAACATTTCTTGCAGGTATGCGAAAACGCAACTACGGCAGGATCATAAACGTAGGCTCCCTGCACTCGCTAGTCGCATCGCCCTATAAATCAGCATATATCGCGGCCAAGCATGGTTTGTTGGGGTTTGCAAAAACCATCGCACTGGAGACAGGTGACACTGACATAACAATCAATACCCTCTGCCCCGCATATGTGAAAACACCCCTGGTGGAAAATCAAATAGCAGCTCAAGCCAAGGCTAACAATATGAGTGAGGAAGATGTAATAAATAAAATCATGCTGGAACCGATGCCAAAAAAAGCCTTCATCACCATTGAAGAACTCGCGCAAACGGCTGCGTTTCTAATGAGTCCAGCCGCGCGAAACATTACAGGCCAAACCATGGTCCTTGACGGTGGATGGGTGGCGCGATAAATCGTTGAGTATCTCGATGAAATTACCACATGTATCAAATAGTTGAGTAATCGAACTGTTGAATAAATGCAGCGCTGTTGTATGATGCGCAACAGTACTATACAGCGCGAATATACCGCGAATTAATCTATGACATACAAAACGGTTGGTTTGATAGGTAAAGCGAGTCACGTAGCAACGTCGACTAGCCTCAATGTTCTTATTAATGAGCTCAATGCGCGCGAGTGTGAAGTCCTTTTAGACGACCGTCATAAAGATAAATTTGAGTGCGAAAATGATGTCAACTGCGACATTGAATACGCAAGTACCCTAGACATTGGCCGCCGGGCGCAGCTAGCCATCGTTGTCGGAGGTGACGGCAACATGCTTGGCGCTGCAAGGACGTTGGCTGAATATGATATTGATGTCGTGGGTGTAAACCGCGGAAACCTGGGATTTTTAACTGACATTAGCCCAGACGATATTGCACGGCAGCTTGAGCACATTTTTGGAAACAACATTATCAGAGAGCGGAGATTCTTACTTCAAGCCAATATCTTTACAGGTGATGTTCTAAAGCAAAGCCACAGTGCGGTTAATGAAGTGGTCCTTCACCACAGTAAAGTCGCGCATATGATGGAATTCGAGCTGTACGTTGGTGGTCATTATGTATTCACACAGCGCTCTGACGGTTTGATTATCGCTACGCCTACGGGTTCTACCGCTTATTCATTGTCTGGAGGTGGCCCCATACTTATGCCTCACCTCGACGCCTTGACGTTGGTCCCGATGTTTCCGCATACCTTAAGCAGCCGCCCCATAGTAGTGGATGCAAACAGTGAGGTACTGCTTAAGATTTCCGAACACAATTCGGACAACGTGCAAATTAGCTGTGATAGCCAAGAGGTTTTGCAAGTATCTCCTGGCGATCACGTGCAAATCAGCAAGAACCAACAACACCTCAATTTAATTCACCCACCCGATTACAATTATTTCAATGTACTAAGAACCAAACTGAACTGGAGCCACAAGCTGTTTTAACACCGATTGAATTTCGATCTTTTCTTTACATGCGAGAATATACTGTATACATTAACAGTATATTTTTTGACCTAATCGACTCCCATGCTAGTACATCTTTCCATAAAAAATTTAACCGTCGTCAAGCAGGTATCTGTCACCTTTGAGCAGGGCATGACTGCAATCACAGGTGAAACGGGTGCAGGTAAATCCATCGCCCTCGACGCGCTTGGACTGTGCCTCGGCAGCCGAGCTGATTCAAACATCGTGCGCAAAGGCACCGAAAAGGCAGAAGTCATTGCACACTTCGACATTACGCATACTAAACAAGCGCAAACTTGGTTAGATCAACAATCCCTTCAACAAGAAGACAATGTAGATGAATGCTTTATCCGCAGAGTGGTCTCAAGCGAAGGCAAATCTAAAGCATTCATCAACGGCACGCCTGCCACCTTAAAGCAACTAAAAGCGTTAAGTGAGTTTTTAGTCAATTTGCATGGGCAGCATGAACACTATCACCTACTGCAACAGGATAATCAGTTAGCGCTTATAGATGAATACGCAGAGCATAAGACATTGCTTGCAAATGTGAATGAAGCGCAATGCAACCACAAAGATGTAACCAAAGAATACAACAAGCTCAAAGCAGAGACACAGCAGCGCATAGACCGAACGAATTTGTTGCAGTATCAAGTCAAAGAGTTGGATAACTTTGGCTTAGACGCCGATGAATTTGAGCAGTTAGAAGCTGCATATAAGAAGTCATCTAGCATGAAAGAGCTATCGGAGTCGGCAGATAAGGTGTGCTATCTCTTGAAGGACGGTGAGCCTGCAAGCGCAATTGATTTATTGAATCACGCAACAAAGGAAATCGAATCTTATCTTGCCATAGATACATCATTAACAGACAGTTTTGAAATGCTGCAAAACGCGCTGGTACAAGCACAAGAATCCTACGCCGAAATTGACCGTTATCGCAACCGACTCGAGATCGAACCGGAAGCACTGCTTACACTAGAGCAGCGTTATAGTGAATACATTGATCTCAGCAGAAAACACAATGTATCACCAGAACATTTATATGATAAATATCTAGCGCTGAGTGAAGAGCTGTCCAATCTACACCAAAGTGAAGCAGATCTTGATTCACTGGAGAAGCGGTGCACAGATTCACTTGCTGCTTATCGTGAATCAGCAAGCAAATTATCAACATCAAGAGCAGCAAGTGCCAAAGCACTTAGCGAAGAGATTCAAGGCAACGTAAGAACACTAAATATGCCTCATGCTGTTGTTCAAATAAGCATTGAACATGATTCATCAGGCACTCCACATTCAAAAGGCAATGATGAAGTCAGCTTTAATATTTCGGTCAATGCTGGGCAACAGTTGGATTCGCTCGAAAAAGTAGTGTCAGGCGGCGAGCTGTCTCGCGTTGGGCTTGTTTTGCATGTGATCAGGTCACAATACAAATCATCGCCAACACTGGTGTTTGATGAGGTTGATACTGGTATCAGTGGACAAACCGCCGCTGTCGTAGGGAAATTGTTAAAGCGCTTGGGTGAACAAAACCAAATCATTTGTGTCACACACCTGCCTCAGGTTGCAGCGTCGGCTCAACATCAACTCTTTGTCAATAAATCTACGGATGGAGCAACGACTGAAACGCAAGTATTGGCGTTAACGAAAAGCCAACGCGTCAATGAGATAGCAAGATTGCTTGCTGGTGATGAAGTAACGGATATAGCCATTAAGAATGCACAGGAACTGATCGGTTAAAAATAAACCTTTGGAGAATTGCTTGGTCATAGTTAAATAGATAAACTCGCGCTCTGCGCAAGTGGCAGAAGAACCCAAGATAAGAAATAAAACAGAAGAAATTATGAGATTATTAGCAATTGTTTTTACGGTAATGAGTTTATCTGCATGTTCTAACTGGATCTATCGCATTGACATTCCACAAGGTAACTTTCTCGATCAAAAAGATGTGGACAAGCTTCGCGTCGAGATGACGAAAGCGCAAGTCGAGTTTGTGCTAGGTCAGCCTGTTATTACTGATAGCTTTGACAAAGACACCTGGTACTATGTGTATGACATGAAAAGGGGTATGACAAAGCGCGGTGAAGACGTTCGTAGTGAACTGATACTGCAGTTTGAAGATGGCAAACTTGTTAGTATGTCGGGCGACTTTAACGAACCTGACGAATTTACTACTCCGTTGGATGGTTAGCCGCAGTTTATCGATAATTGCAAGAATTGAGGCTTTTGAAGAATGAGCTTCAATGTTGAGTCGCATCTGCACAAATGCACTGTCTCAACAAAAGTTCGTACAACATGGCGCAGTTAAACGGTGCTTATAAAAGGTATCATGCAAGAAAAAAGTGAGTAACAATATCCGCAGGCCAGTTACGCTTTTTCAATGTCTTTTAAAAGTAATTTAGCTTCACTTTTCTGTTCTTCGCTACCGCTTTTCATTACCTCTTGTAAAACATCGGTAGCAGATTCAAAGTCTTCCATTTCAATATATACTTGCGCCAAATCCAAATTGGATGCTTGATAGTTCTCAAGCGAATATTCAACATCGTCTGATTGTGTATCCATTAAATG
>JBCDMA010000234.1:0-6281 GCA_038744645.1 Pseudomonadota bacterium
GATAAAAAGTGACAAGTGATTTATCAGATTTTACAACGTCACCTACAGAGATTATCGGTGCACCAGGTTGTGTGAATTGAAATGCGAGAAATGCTTTAGCACGAGCATGGGTTTCCTTATCATGATTCCCATTGCCATGTTCACCTTCTAGTGTTGGTTGAGGATGGTTAATCGCATTATCGCTATCACTAAAAGCTCGAACAATTCCACGTGTATTAAGACCTGCTGATGAATTTATCGACGCATAAAGAAAGTCACTGCTATATCCCGATGTCAGTGCGTCGAGTTGATTGACTAAGTCAGATGCCGATATGCCATTTTCAACATTTGCAAAAAAACGTCTGGCAACGCTAAACGACCGGTCATATACAACAGCATCAAAGACATCTCCTTGTAGCAGTAGCGATGAGTCCATCAACTCATCACTCCATTGTTGAGACTGTGAATGAGCCTGCATTTTTCCTACGAGATAAGCGTTTGGATTAAGCCCCCTAACTAAGGTGCGGTACTCACGCCAGAAATCCATTGGAAGAGCTGATGTAAAATCTACACTATATCCATCAACGCCATCTGAAGGATCGCCGTTACTGTTAGGTGCAAGCCATCTTCTAGCGCCTGCAAATATATGCTGTCTGATTTGGTCAAGTGATCCTTCCTGCAATGAGTAATCGAGCATAACCTTAATGTTTCTTTGCTTAGCGCCCTGAACTAATTCAAGAAAGAGTGCATCAGCAGAAGTTATTGACGATCTGGCGGAGATTGGCGGCTCCTCAGAGTAAGAGGATTTACTAATAGTATTAATATGAATTGCATTTACACCCAGCGATTGAATGAAGTCCAGCTTATCAATGACATTTTGTTGTTCACCAGTGTCAAGGGAGTGAACAGATATCTGATACCAAATCGCTTCCTTCGCCCAAGCAGGTGGTTTGTCGAACGGCGTCGCCTCTTCACGTGGGATACATGAAGTTAAAAGCAATAATGATGAGAGCACAATTACACTAAAGATATTTGAATCAGTTTGTTTCAATGACTATCCCCCCAAAGGAAAACACTATTTCTTCCCCATGTCAGCATAGGACATCTTTGAATATTAAGGCTATGGAATCAGCTTGTATTTTAAAGCTTCGAAAACATGGATGTTTTCGCAGAGCTTACATGGATGCGCTTGCCGCGCCTTTAAAATGCAAGCTGATCCCATGACGCTTTCGATCACAGATTAGGCTGCCAGCAACCGCAACGAGCTTTTACAATGCGAGCCTCTGTAATAACGCTACAATTAAGCAAGGTTATTTGCCGAAGAAACGTGAAAACGATACCAAAAAGCGGCTATTCCAATAATTATAGCAAAATGCTAAAGCGAAGCTGAGCCGTAGACTATCTCTTTAAAAAAACAGGTGCTAACTATATTCTTCAGGTAGTTCTTCAATTTGTGCAACACCTGATTCAATTGCAGCTCTTGCGACGGCACCGGCGATACGGTTGCGTAAACGAGGGTCCATGGGTTTTGGAATAATGTATTCGCGCCCAAAGCTCAACGACCTGACTTTTGCTGCCGTGAGTACTTCTGCAGGGACCGGTTCTCTTGAAACGCTGCACAACGCTTTAACGGCAGCTACTTTCATTTGGTCATTGATTTGAGTAGCACGCACATCCAGTGCGCCTCTAAAGATGAATGGAAAACACAATACATTATTCACTTGATTTGGATAATCCGATCGGCCAGTCGCCATAATCAAATCGTCGCGTACTGAGTGAGCAAGCTCTGGTTTAATCTCAGGATCGGGATTGGAGCATGCGAATACAACAGGTTTTGGAGCCATTAAAGCTAACACATCGGGGGGAAGTAGGTCAGGACCTGATACACCAACAAAAACGTCAGCACCCGTCATGACATCTTCTAATGACCGTTTGTCTGTGTTGTTGGCAAATAGCATTTTATGCTCAGTGAGATCATCGCGGCGTGTATGGATAACGCCCTTGCGGTCCAGCATATAGATTTTCTCTCGCTGAGCGCCACATTTAATCAATAATTCCATGCAGGCAATCGCGGCTGCACCTGCACCCATGCAAACAATTCGAACATCATTGATCGATTTTTCCTGAATCTTTAATGCGTTTAATAAACCTGCTGCAGTCACGATCGCAGTGCCGTGTTGATCATCATGAAAAACGGGTACTTTGCAGCGTTTTATCAACTCTTTTTCGATTTCGAAACATTCAGGTGCTTTAATGTCTTCAAGATTAATTCCACCAAATGTATCAGCGATGTTGGCAACAGTATTGATAAATTCATCTGTTGTACGGTGTTTTACTTCTATATCAATGGAATCGATGCCTGCGAACCGTTTGAACAGAAGTGCTTTACCTTCCATTACTGGCTTACTTGCCAGCGGCCCAAGATTGCCTAATCCCAAAATGGCAGTGCCATTGGAGATGACAGCAACGAGATTGCCTTTTGACGTATAGCGATAGGCTAGGTTTGGATCTGCTGCGATCTCTTTGACGGGTTCAGCTACACCCGGTGAGTAGGCGAGTGACAAATCGTTTACGTCCGCCGCGGGTGTTGTTATCTCAACACTTATCTTACCCGGTTTGGGTTTCGCGTGGTAATCAAGCGCTTGCTCGCGTAAGTCTGACATCGTAATAATCCTTAATTTTTAAGGGATTGGCGTTTATCAATTCGACTGAAACAATAGCACAATTCATTGTGAATAAAATGCAAAGTGACACCTGTAAATGCAAATTAATCGAGTGTTAAGCGTCTGAAAAATATGGCGTTAAAGTAACTATAAATCAACAGTATGGTAAACATAAATTTCAATCGTATGGCGAATACTAATAAAAAGTATAAAACGGAAAGAAATAAAAAAGGCATCATTCGATGCCTTCCACATTACATATATTCTAGTGAATAGGTTTGGGTTATTTTTTACTGATAGCACCAAAGCGTTTCTTAAATTTATCTACTCGACCGCCTGTGTCGACATTGCGCTGCTTACCAGTGTAAAACGGATGGCATGCGGAACAAACGTCTAGGTTGACGTCTTTCTTCATTGTTGAGCGTATTTTCATTACATTACCGCAAGAGCATGTTGCAGTGATATCATTATATTCTGGATGTATATCTTGTTTCATTGGATTACCCTATTTTAGGCCGCCTCGCTATAAAGCTTTTTTGCTAAACACCAGACGCAGTTTTTCGGCTTTGTTGCCATTGGCGTTAACACGACGCCAATTTTTCGAGCGCGAATAGTATAGAATAATTTACTTACTAGCAAGTACAATATGCATTAGTATCCTGAACTATAATAATTACAATAATCTACTGTGAACTACATCAATATTGCTGTTCCCGTGCCGCTTCGGCAAGTGTTTACCTATGTGATAGACGATGCGTCGCTTGGTGATGCGTCGATATTGGTTGGAAAGCGTATATTGGTGCCTTTTGGTCACAGAGATCTAATCGGTGTGTGTGTAGAACAAGACGTCGCGCCACCTCGCGCTGATCAAGATGATTTGGATGCGACCGCGAGCATTAAAAACATCATAGAAATACTTGATCATATTCAAAGTATGTCCGTTCATTTGCTCGATGTAGCGCACTGGTTATCAAACTATTACCAACACCCGATAGGTGAAGTCATTGCAACAATGCTTCCGGTAGCACTTCGCAAACCATCACATTTGAAAGAATTAACAGAGGATGTTTTATGTCTATCACCTTCAGATCAGACAATCGATGACCGACTGACGAAAAAACAAAAAGCGCTTTATTCGCTGCTCATCGACAATGAGCAGCGTATGGAATTAGGAAAGGTAAAACAGCATTATTCAAGTCGCATAATCCAGGCGTTGATACAAAAGCATCTCGTAAAGAAACATTCGATACCAAAATCAACAGAGAATTGGAAGGCGTCTTTAATGGGTTTTTCACTCGACCCATCATCCAAGCCTCTGCGCAATAAGCAAAAGCTTAAAGCGACGGTAGAACAATCAATCGCAATTGAAAGTATAAATCAAGCGGCAGGCTACGACGTATTCCTTTTGGAAGGGATAACCGGAAGTGGTAAAACGGAAGTGTACCTTCAAGTATTGGAAAAGCAATTGTTGCGTGGCTTGCAGGTACTGATCCTTGTGCCTGAGATTGGTTTGACACCGCAGACAGTTGAACGTTTTGAAAAACGTTTTGGCAACATTGTCGCTTCATTGCATTCTGGATTAACAAACAAGCAACGACTAGATGTGTGGCATCAAGCAAGAAGGGGTGATAGAGGTATATTTATTGGTACGCGGTCGAGCGTGTTTTTACCGTTTGCTGATTTGGGTATGATCATCGTTGATGAAGAGCATGACGAATCGTTCAAACAACAAGATGGGCTTCGATACCATGCTAGAGATCTCGCTGTATACCGAGCAAAGCAGCTAAATATTCCGGTAATCATAGGCAGTGCAACCCCTTCACTTGAGACACTTCACAATGCCAGCACAGGAAAGTATCGTCATTTAACCATGACAAAGCGCACAGGCAACGCCAGTCTGCCGAGTCAGCACTTGCTGAATTTAAATGGATTATCGCTTCAGTCCGGCATTGCCACCGGGCTATTGGATAAAGTCAAAACACAATTAGAGCAGGGCAATCAAGTGCTCTTTTTTGTCAATCGACGTGGGTATGCGCCAGCATTGCAATGTCACCAATGCGGCCATGTTGAAGATTGCAATGGGTGTGGAGCGCCAATGACATTGCACAAATCAACAAATAATCTGCAATGTCATCGATGTGGCTGTATTAAAAGTATTCCGGTATCGTGCCAAGCGTGTGGTAGTAATGAACTCGTTGCTCAAGGTGTTGGTACTGAGAAGCTTGAGCAGTTTCTGGATATTTACTTTTCACCCTATAAAAGCGTTCGCATCGACAGTGATTCGGTAAGAAGTAAACAGGCATTTGCGCAGATATTGCAGAAGATTCATGAAAATGAATATCGATTGTTGGTGGGTACTCAGATCCTATCAAAGGGGCATCATTTCCCAAATGTCACTATGGCCGTTATTCTCAACATTGACAGCCTTTTGTTTAGTGGAGATTTTCGTGCAGCTGAGAGAATTGGGCAACTGGTCACACAGCTCAGTGGACGGGCAGGCCGTGAAAACAAAAAAGGTGAAGTATGGTTGCAAACGCATCAGCCGGGTCATCCGTTGTTACAGGATCTCATTAACAACGGGTACATGCACTTTGCTAGAAGTCTATTGCATGAGAGAAAAGCAGCGAAGCTACCGCCTTTTGCATATCTATCATTACTGCGCACCGAAACACAAGATATAGACGCCGGGCTTGAGTTTTTGCAATATGCACGTTCAATGTTGACTCAGTTTTCCTTTGCAACCGTGTTAGGCCCTTTGCCGTGTTTAGTTGAAAAGAAACAGCAACGATTCAGATATCAACTCGTTGTTAAATGTGATTCGCGGCAATATTTAAATGCCATGTTTGTACAAGTGCTAAGTGAACTTGAAAAGCACAAAAACGCCAAAAAAGTGCGTTGGCATATAAATATGCATCCGTTGGATATGAGTTAAAAACACCTGAATACAATCGAAAGACGTTTTATACTATGCGAAAAGACGCAGTATCCGATAGAGAGTTGCGATATTAATAACAATACAATAATTATAAAAACAACAGTAGTTTGGAATGGCTAAGAATTATGGCGACGCAAGACTATGTAAGGCGTGGGCAAGCAAGAGCACAAGTGCGTAAGACCAATAAGCGAAAGACAAAACCGACAACAAAACAACCGGTAAAACCAACACCCTGGGCGCGGATAATCGTTGCCATTGGTATGATTTCCGGTTTCGTTTATGGCCTATATTGGCTTCAGTACGATAATGGCGTCGGAAAAGAGGTAGTTGCCAATAGCAATGGAGGTACGTCCGACGCACAATCCTCTGTGGAAGAAACACCGAAGAAAAAACAAAATTCACCGCGTCTGCCGGTGTTGAGAGAGGAAGAATGGGCATTTATCGATGCGCTTCCTGAATATTCAGTCGAAGTCGATGTTGAAGAAATTCCAGAGTCAGACAAGACCTACATCATGCAATGCGGTTCCTTTCGCAAGATATCACAAGCCGAGACATTAAAAGCACGTATCGCATTCCAAGGATTAGAGTCCGAAGTTATTGAGAGCAATGGCAATAATGGACGTTGGTTTAGAGTTGTGTTGGGACCTTACGACAGAAAAAGGCTTGCAGAGTCTAATCGCCACCAACTGCGCCGAGGAAATATA
>JBCDMA010000235.1:0-6279 GCA_038744645.1 Pseudomonadota bacterium
CTGCGACCTGCAGCGTTCCACCAACGTGGTCGAGGTGCCCATGCGTCAGTATGATTTTTTCGATTTTTACGTGATTTGCGTCAACTTCAGCATAGAGCTTTTCTACATCACCACCCGGATCGACCAATGCGCCTACTTGTGTATTTGGGTCCCAAATAAGTGAACAATTTTGCGCAAATGGGGTGACAGGAATGATGATGACTTTCACAACAGCTCTTTTGATGACGGCTTAAACACTAACCGATATCTTACAGGACTCGCGCGAAAAAATCGTTTTAAACCTGCATTAAGGCAAAGATAGTCGATTTGAATGGACTAGCGTTTAGGGACTTGGGTAACCAAGCGCTTCATGCGCTGGCTACCCAAGACGGGGGATGTAGGATGTACGTGCTTTATTCGTCAAGGCCAGAAATAACAAACTCTTGATAGCTTAGCTCGCCATCTGTATCAGCATCAAGTCTATCGAACATTTCACTTAAAAGTGAATGCGCTGACGCTTCTACTGCTGAGATGGTTCCACTTTTGTCAGTATCAAGCGTATCAAACAGGTCTCCTGCATATACAACAAAGACCGCAGAGCAAGATAGCAAACCCGCAGCGATGCATTTTGACATTCTATTTAACATGATAATCTCCTTGTAATTTAAAAGTAGCACCTTTGCTACTAACCCGTCAATTACAGGACCCGTGCCAAAAATTTAATATTTTTAATAATCAAAGACTTATGGAATTTTTGAGCGTCTTTAAGAAATCAAACTGTTGTGGATAACCGACATTGCAAAAGTAACAATTTGTTAACATGCTATAACCTATTGATTTTTATATATTTAGTAAAGTATCAAATTGGCCACAGGGAAAAAGCAAGCGCTATACCGACCATATTCTTACGGTAGTTCATTACTGAATGCATCAACAAATTGCGTTACAACGTCAGTTGCTTTACCGTGATACGCGCGGTCAAAGATATAGCTTCCGTTACTAGGCTCTAGGTTTAGTTCAACACAATATGCACCGCAGCGTTTTGCAAATTGCACAAAGCCTGCTGCTGGATACACGTTGCCCGAAGTCCCAACTGATACAAAGATGTCGGCTTTTGCTAAGTGTTCTTCGATTACATCCATGTGATAAGGGATCTCGCCAAACCACACAATGTCCGGTCGCAGTTTATTTCCAGGGCAACACTCACATTCACTGGCCATATCAATGTCATTTTGGGTTTGAAATGCTGCTCCTGTTTTAACGCACTTTACAGACGTCAGTTCACCGTGCATGTGAAGTATGTTCTTATTGCCAGCTCGTTCGTGAAGATTGTCTACATTTTGCGTGACCAATAAAAAATTATCACCTAGCATCTTCTCAAGCGCTGCCAGTGCTGTATGAGCTGGATTGGGTTTAACGTCGTCAGATAATAGCTGCCTTCTTCTCAAGTTGTAAAACCGATAAACCAGTTCTGGATTAGCATGAAAAGCTTCTGGAGTCGCCACCTCTTCGACGCGGTGATTTTCCCAAAGCCCGTCATTGTCACGAAACGTCTTTAGCCCAGATTCAGCAGATATCCCTGCGCCTGTAAGTACCACGACGCTAAGGTTATTGGTCAGTCCAATCTCCAGTTCAATACTCAATGTGTTTTCCTATTCATCCTTTATTTTTAGTGTCGATTGACGCTCTCTATTGACGACGAGCTGGGTGACGTCTGGTCGAGAATAATGCCCGGCTGGATCGAAGTTCTGCCTTTCTTCCAGTACTTTTTTGTGATTTAGTTCGGCAAGAAAAATGCCCTCCTCTCCCACTTGAGGTTCAATCACCCAAGCACCATCTGGTGCAGAAACACAAGATGCACCGTTAGCCAACACGAGTTTACTCTTAGCTAAGATCTCATCGATAAAGGGTGTGTCTGCAGGGAAATCCGTTTTGCGCATCAAACCACTTACCGATATAACATAACTTCTGGATTCTTTAGCAATGAATCGAGTGATATCGGGCGTATTGTGATCGCCACCCGGCCAAATAGCAACGTGCAAGTCCTCACCTTGAGCATACAGCGCTGCACGCGGCAAAGGCATCCAGTTTTCCCAGCAATTCAATGCCCCTAAGGTGAAGTTCTTAATCGGAAATGTGCGTAGACCGTGTCCATCACCAGGCGACCACGTAAGCCGTTCTTCATAGGTAGGCATTAGTTTTCGGTGTACATTTTGAATTATCCCAGATGCATCTATGTACACCAGTGAGCAATAGATGCTGTGCCCCCCTCTATCCGTTGCTCTTTCGGCCACACCCACTATCACAGCAGTAGCCGTTTCTTTTGCGATTGTGCATATTGAGTCTAGGTGACCTTGTTCAATACTTATTGCCTGGCTAAGATAGTGCGCATGAATGCGTTTGTGTTTATCGGAATTGAACTCGGCTCCGCCTGTAAAATCGAGCCAGAATGGATAGCCAGGCAGCAAGCATTCGCCAAAAACAGCTAAATCAGCCCCCTGTTGATGAGCATTTTGAATAAATTCAACAATCTTTTTTGTCGTTGCATCGCGATCTAGCCACACGGGTGCCATTTGACATAGTGCGACCTGTAGATACGGACAGTTAGTAAACTCAGGCATTATTATCTCGGCTGATTTGCTCAGTTTTTAACTTAGCACAGGGTTAGTGCTTCGCAATATTTTTGATTGATGGCGTTAGCAAAGCGCTTTGCAGAACCTTCGGCCATACTGACGTTATGCGCCAAATCGTTCAAATCGTCTTTACTTGTATTCCAAGTCAACAACGAAATAGGATTCTCTAACCTTGCTTTTGATACTTCGATTTGATTCAGGCATTACACAAATTTTTATAGGTTTAGTTTGGTATAAAGCAGTATACGCAGTTACGTTGGCAACTAATCAAACTGCAGGAAACTCAACGTAAAATTGCTCGATTGAAATAGTTAACCAATATCCGGTGTTGTTTGAAAGCTCAATACGACAAAATAAAAAAACAGCGCACACTTATTCTTCTGATTTTTGCATTTACTGGGCTTTGTCTAGCCGCCGTCACGCCATTAATTATCAATAAGATAAATTCAGAAAACAGAACGTCGGCTAATCTGCAGGCACTGCTAATGTTAAGCGGCGATATTGTTTATCTTGATGAAGTGCTAACCATGTCCGCTCGTATGCACGCATACACGAGCGATCACAGTTGGCGCTTGAGATATAATGAACACGTTATCATTCTCGATGAGAAGATGGCCGCCGCTATTGCAATTAACGAGCAAATCGCAGACAACCTAAAAAAGACGGATCAAGCAAATAAGCAGCTTGTATCCATTGAATCAAACGCGTTTGCGCTTGTGGAAAATGGCAAGCCAGACCAAGCAATTGATGCTTTAACCAATGCCAGCTATCTGTATTACAAACAGCTTTATTCAAAGGGTGTATCAGATTCACTTCAACTTGCCGTCACTAAGCTAGAAAAAACTCAGCTTTTGCTATCGAAAGAGATCGGCTTTTTTACATGGCTCTATGTTGTCACCACCGTAGCTTTTTTCATTCTGTTGGCTTTGTTTATTTGCTATTCAAGAAAGACAGAATCTTTCAACAAGCAATTACTTTCATCGTTACAAGATGAGCTAGCGGTATCTCAAGAAGCTGAGAAGTCACTCACAAAAGCCAATTATGCTAAAAACAGATTCCTCGCCAATATCTCACATGAAATAAAAACACCACTCAATGGGATCGTCGGAAACTTGCAATTGCTAGGCAATGAAAACCTCTCGTCAAGAGGTGAGAAAATAATGCAGTTACTGTTCAGAAGCAGTGACAACTTGAATGATAAACTGAGTAATATTCTGGATGTCGTTGAAATTGAGTCTGGAGAATTCTTATTGCGGCAAGAGCGATTTGATCTCAACAATGTCTATCTTGAAGCAGTGACGGACGTTTTGGATCTCTGCAATAAAAAAGGACTTGTCTTCAAGTATCAAAACAATGTTACCAACGGTAATCGTATTGGTGACGCGGGTCGCCTGCTTCAATTGATAATGAACTTGTTGAACAATGCAATTAAATTTACTGACGCCGGCGTTGTAGCACTAAAGATGTCGCAACTTGAGAAAGAACTCATTGAAATTGAAGTATCAGACACAGGTGCGGGTATTTCAAACGAAGCGATGGATAACATTTACACCGCGTTTTCACAAGGTGACATTTCCAGCACAAAACCATTTGAAGGGCTTGGACTTGGATTGTCGATTTCAAAGGCAATTGTCGCGAATATGCGAGGCGAAATAAAGTTTGAACGAAACGCAAAAACCGGAACAAAGGTAACCGTGTTAATGCGCGTTGCTTCAGCGTCTGACCTCGTTTGCGGCAGTATTCGCGACGATGCAAGTAAGCGGTCCTCAGGTGAGCTGCAAATCCTTATTGCTGAAGATGAGTACATCAATCAAGAAGTGCTTAAGGACATGCTTCGCGGGCTGAACGCTAATATCGCAGTGGCTCAAAATGGTGTTGAAGCCTGTAAAATGGTGAATAGGAAAACATCGTTGGTTTTAATGGATATACAAATGCCTGAAATGGATGGAATAAGCGCATGTAAGAGAATAAAACGCACCTATCCAAAGCTTCCCATTATTGCGGTGACAGCGAATGTTTCTAGCCAAGACTTAAAAAACTACGATGAAGCTGGAATTGATAGTGTAGTTGGCAAGCCAGTAAACAAATCTCTTTTACTTGACACCATTGCCGTCTATGTTGAGACCAAGCAAAAAAGCACATCGACGAGCCGTCAACAACAAGCCTCTTGATGGCGCAATAACATAGGTGATTTTACAAACTGAAAGGTACGCTTTGTTGAATACTGTCGAACCCCTGTTTAAGCATGAAAAGTCGATCGAGGCCAATCGCTACTCCTGCACATTCGGGCATCCCCACATCCAACGCGCTCAGTAATCTATTGTCAATAGGTCTTTTAGTTTTGCCCAATAGCGCTCGAATTTGATTGTCTTTTTCGAAACGCTGCCGCTGAATACATGGGTCAGTGAGTTCTGCAAAACCATTGGCCAGCTCTTTTCCATTGATATACAGCTCAAATCGTTCAGCCGTTTTACCATCACTTGATAGCTTTGCCAAACTGGCTTGTGATGCCGGAAAATGCGTAACGATCATTGCCTTGTCTTTGCTCATTGGCAGTTCAATAAACCGACTAAAAAGCACATCTAGCAAGGCGTCTTTGCGCGCATTGTATAGTAAGGAGCCTGACGCAAAATTACGTAGATAATCTTCTAAATCATATTGCCGTGCAAGCTGAGTTACGTCCATATCGCTTAATGTTAGTGGATCAAAACTTAAATGATGGATAAACGCTTGTTGATAGGTCTTTTGTTGGACATCAATTTTGAGTAGTAGCTGAATGAGTTGCTTGACTTCGTTGATCAATAACTGCATATCAAATCCGCACCGATACCACTCCAGCATTGTAAATTCCGGTTGATGCAGTGGACTTACATTTTCATTGCGAAAGCATTTACCGAGATAGAAGATATCACCGCTGCCAGACGCCAATAACCTTTTCATGTAGTACTCTGGCGAGGTTTGCAAATAAAGTGTCTGCGGTATATCGCGGTTGTCTTTAGACCAGGTTGTAGAAAATGGCTCTATGTGAACATCTGTAATTGTATCTTGAGATAAGCATGGCGTATCAACTTCCAAGACATCTCGTTGTAAAAAGAACGCTCTTATAGAAGCAAAAAACGCTGCTCTCTCGCGCAGCGTTTCGATAGTGGCTGAAGGTCGCCAGTCAGTCACTTATTTTTGTGCACGTGATACGTATTCACCGCTTCGCGTATCGACCTTGACGACTTCTCCTTGTTGCACAAAGAGAGGTACACGTACCACTGCACCTGTCGCGAGTGTAGCAGGTTTACCACCGGTACCTGCCGTATCCCCTTTTAGACCTGGGTCAGTTTCAACAATTTCGATTTCGACAAAATTCGGCGGAGTGACTGTGATGGGGCTGCCATTCCACAGCGTCAGCGTACAAACGTCGTTTTCAACCAACCATTTCGCGTTTTCGCCCACAGCCTTTTCATCCGCAGCAAGTTGCTCAAACGTATCATTATCCATGAAATGCCAGAATTCTCCGTCATTGTACAAATACGCTAGGTCAGTATCCAAGACATCAGCACCTTCAACACTCTCTCCTGACCGGAACGTTTTTTCCAATACTTTGTTAGAGATGAGTTTGCGAATTTTAACACGGTTAAAGGCCTGCCCTTTGCCCGGTTTAACATACTCGTTTTCC
>JBCDMA010000236.1:0-6262 GCA_038744645.1 Pseudomonadota bacterium
TAAGCCGTTTGATCAAACCTAAAACTGGTGCGGCTGTCGAGAATTCTATGCCAGTCTCGGAATTCACGACGCTCGTAGTCTTCATACCAAAAGCCCGCGCGAACAGTGTTGTCAAAATCACCAATTTGGGTCATCCACTCATAGTCGAAATTAAAGCCAATGCGCTCTTTTTCATAGTGAGTGTGACGATAAGAACCGACTGGGATTGCATCCTCTGGATAACATGCGGGATCATACTCAGCACGACCACCGCCATACGGAAAGGTAAGTGAGCTAACACATCCGGCTTCAGGCGTTAGCGCGACACCAGCAGCATCGACAAAGTAAATTTGACCCAAGGAAAGCCCGCCACTGACGGTTTGCGGCAAAAGTTCAGAATTCGGGTTGCCTGCACCGTCGTCTGTGACGTCCACTATGTAAGGCGGGAGCCAATCACCACGGCCTTCATTGTCGTGATAATATACGTTAGCACTTAGGGTAGAATTGTCTGAGATTTCCCAATCTGCTTGCAGGTAACCAAAGATGTTTTCACGAAGCGTAGACCAGCCGCGTCTAAACGCTTGGTCAACATAAGGGATGCCGCTCCGCGTATCCGTTAACTGATCCCATTCGTCATTTTGTTCAAATTGCGTCAGACCGTATATGCGCTGATAGTTGTCTTCGTGTGTGTCGTCATAGGCAAAATACCCCGTTAATTCAACGTCACCCTGATATGACTTTATTTTTGCAGCAAAGTGGTCTCTAGAGTTTTGCGCCGCTTGATCCATCCAATCGCTGCTTTCCTGACTGGAGACGCTTATCCAAGCGTAGGTGTCGTCAAATATCTCGCCGGTGTTCAATCGAACAAAGAACTTTTGCCCATCGAATTCGGCGAGCGTTAAACTCGCCAACACTGAATGCTCATCAGTAGGATCAATTGTTGTAAAATTAATGGTCCCACCCAATGCTTCATTTGAGCGTGAGGTGATGTCTGACGTACCCTGAGCAACACTGACGACGCCAAGGTTTTCGGTATCAATATAGCGGTTTGCCTTCGCGCCACCACCATAGTTGGAGTTACCGTTTGCAATGCCGTCAATGGTGATACCGATTTGCTGTTGACCTAAATCCGTTTGAAATCCGCGAATGTTTATTGATGTTGACCAGTCATCGGCACCAAACGGGTCGCCTTCATTTATTAGTACACCAGGTAAGTTATCGATGACGGCCAACACGCTGGTTAAGGTCGACTGCTGCTCAACCATGCTTTCATTGGTCATGTTATTCGCGTACGTTAGTCGTTGTCCTACGGTGACGATTTCTTCGATTTCAACTTCAGCCTCAGCATCTTCGGCGTAAACGCCATTGGAATAAACTGACGCCATCGCTAACGCGATTACGCTTAGTTTGTATTGATTCATAAGTGTGTTCCCATGTTGGAATAGTTATTTTGTTCCCAACAGGCACCTTAGTGAGTTGGTATTAATATTGGGTGATCGATTGATGAAGAATTGAAAACAGATTTATGTAAGAATGGTGAAGGTAATATGTCTAAAAAATGAACCTATTACATTGATTTTAAATACTTTTTAAATATATGTTAACGCTACAGATGTTATGAAAAAACTAAGCGTCCATTGTCTTTTTTGAGAGCGACGGATTTTAGTAAACTCGATTTATAATTGCGAGATTTAACCGTCGAGACTGTTCTGTACTCAGCTGTTGCCATTTCTTTTTCAATGACCAGCTTAACATACCCATTCTCGCGACCATTCGTCCAGATGACTTCCTTATTGTGCTCTGCAAGTCGTTTGTCCATTTCTTCGGCGATTGTATTATTGAATGAAAGGAAATCGCTAGGTGAGCTAATTCCTGCTGTGCCTAATTCAATTCCCATCGACTCATTTTGATCATTAAACAGCTGATTCGTCCAAAAACTATGGCTGTCGCCCGTAAGAACCAATAGGTCTCGAATGCCGAGTTTTTTATTCATTTCATAAAATCGTTCGCGTGCCCTCGGATAACCATCCCATGTGTCGGTGTATAAAGGTAAATTTAAACGCGATAACTGCGCCAATCCCCTGCGCTCTTCTAGCAAAGGGTCTTTAGGATCATCACTTGTCACAGGAATAAAATCCTCTGTTCTTGGCACGTGCGTTCGTGCCATCGGAATTTGATTTGCGATAAGCCGCCAGGCATTTTTGTTTTCTTTCATGGAACTGAATGCTGCTGTGTAGAAGCTTTCCATTTCAGGTGACAACATCTTTTTTTCTGGGTCGTTTAGCACATTGGTGATGAAGTTTTTTAATGATTCGGGCGTATCAATAGTCGCTAAATGCTCTTTATAGTCAATTTGTTTGCTGCGACCCGTATGTCTTGTTTCTAGTGTGACCATGGTTGCCAAGTCACCAAATTCAAACTTACGCCACATCGCGGCGGGGTCTTCACTCGGTTTTGGGTCATAAACTGGCATCCATTCAAAATATGCTTGAAGAGACGCACTTCTGCGTATCGACCAGTCTCCCTCGGCGTCAGGCTGATGGTTTTGCGCACCGTGCATATATGGATTATTCGTACTCTCGTGGTCATCCCAGATGGGAATAAGCGGGTGGGACGCATGCATGATACGAGATGCACTATCACGTTTGTACTGTCCGTGCCTAATGCGATAATCTGATAAGCTAACAGTTTCACGTGAGGGTAAATGTTGCCTACCCAGGGACTTCGATATCTCACCGCCCCAACCATCTTGACCATATTCATAAATATAATCGCCAAGGTGCAGCACGTAGTCTATTGAATCATCGCGAGCGATGTCATCGTAAGCATTAAAAAAACCAAAGGCAAAATTTGAACAGGAGGCAATTGCTAAAGTGACCGTATCTAGGTTGCCAGATGCTAGGGTTTTAGTGCGACCTATTTCAGAATACTCACCGTTACAAAAGAAGCGATAATAATACGTTGTCCCTTGTGATAATTCATTTACCACCACTTTAACCGTGTGATCTCTTTGCGCTTCTGCGATGGATAAACCGCGTTTAATTGCTGATGTAAAGGTTGGGTCTAAACAGATTTCCCACTCAACCTTTTTTTTAGCCAAGGTATTATCTGGATTGACACGTGTCCAAAGCAAAACGCTGTCCTGCTGGGGCTCTCCACTTGCGACACCGTGAGTAAACATCGATGTTGTACCCATGCTCTCTACAGATGCTACCAACTCATCGAACCATAGACCCGTGGTGACAGCAACGGCTGCGCTGCCCTTTAGAAAATGTCTTCGGTTAAATTTGATTGCTGGCATCACAACTGGCCTTTTATTGTCATTGGGCATATTCGAGGCCAGACTGTATTTAGGGAGTGTTACGCCAAAATGACATCTATGTTTAGAATAAGTGAAACATGTTGGGTCGCCTGTTCCGACGATTTTTTATACATATAGAATAGGATTAGTTGCGAGCGAGCTCAATGCTGTCGTGACAGGTAAGTGCAGCGAGATCTTCTAACGTGGGTTTTCTAATTAGGGCATTAAACCTAAGTAATAGCGCGTCTACGTATTCGGAGGAACTGTAAAAATCACTGTATTGTTTTTGATGCATGTAAGCGGAATCCGCTCTTTTATCCTTGGGATAAGGAACACGTACCATAAACTCTAAAAACGTAAGAATACGTTCGCGCTCATTACCACTCAGTCGCGTCTGCATATTCATAAAGCGCGTTTTTAACTGCGAAGGCACTAACTCAATCCAGTCCGACTCTTCCAAATTGGATACATAGTCAAACAACGTTGAAACGAGACTTTGCTCGATATTTTCATAATCTATGGTGACGGCCGTGTCGGTGAAGATATTATCTTGAGGTAAATAAATAGGCGCATTCGTTGATTGCAACTGCTCCCACTGATTGAGTTTTACAGCGCAATCTTCGCGTTCCTTGCATCGAAGTAGTGACGCATCCAATTCGTCTTCGGCAATTAGATAGTTGTCAAAATCTGATAAGGCTCGGTAAGTGTCTTCAAATACATCCGATGTCGCCAGTGCATAATAACGTTCATAGTACCACGCTGCTTTAGGCTCATTTTGCATCTGAAATGCTATCTCATTGAATCTTCTATCTGTTGTAAACCCCTTGTGTTTCGCATATGCGATTAGCTTGCCTTCGAGCCCAGAGATGTAGTGAATATAACCTGCTCGTTTGATTGCTTTAGTCGTCAAATCCTCGGGTTGCAGGCGTAATTTGGTGCTCTCGTAGTGCATGCATTGTTCAAGCGCAGTCTCTTCTTTTTTGCATCCCATCACACAGATACAAAAAAGCGTTATGGAGACGAGTTTGCTTAAACTAGACAAATACAATCTGCTAGTACTCAGCGTTTAAGCGGATAAGCAAAAGAATGATATTAATGCCCACAGATGTTGCTCATTGTTTCTATGTCTACAATTTAAGCTACTACGGCCTGTATTGCATTCCCGTTCAGATCGAAGAAAAATAGCATACTCAAGGTCATAGTATATTGACTACAAGTCTTTTCTTTGTGAGTCCAAGTCAATGAGCTTATTTGCGTTTACAGGATTGTTATTTCCGAAATAGGCTTTGAGCAATTTTCGTTTGCTTCTTGATATAGGTAAGCTGTTTCCATCTTGCATAATGCACTGAGCAATCTTGCCAGAGACGACGATACGATTGACGTAGGATTTATTCGCCCAATACGACCGGTGAATTAAAAAACCATCTTCTTCGAATAATTGTGCCAATCTGTTGATGCTGCCCAGTATGAGCGATGTGCCTTTGGTGGTGGTCACGTTCAAATAGTGCAGTTCAGATGACACGTACATGATATCTGTGCCTATATTGTCGGGTAACTTCGACAAAAACTGGCTCTTCTCCAAGTGCTCTTTGGCATCGTTGTCGCCAAGTCGCTGTTGCAGGTTGTTTTGACTCAAGGCAACATACGTGGGAAGTGAAGATGCCCGTGAAGCAGCTTCGATTGGAGGGGTTGCTATCGACGCAGGTGGCGGATCGTTGTTAGGACTGTCTCCATTTTCAACGGCGTCTGATATCGGGTGATTGATGAATGTACTCTTTAAAAGGATAGGCAGATTCACTAAAAACCACGCAAGTACCACTGGTGGTATGGTTTCGAGAACTTGCACTGCGATTGCGGCAGCGAGGCTTGATTCAGCAACCACGTCCAATGCGCTATCTGGCACTCGGTCTAAGTCGGGGAATAACTGTTCAATCAACACAAACGCGGGACTAATGATTATACTCGCGACGATACCGGTTATCAGTATCAGCCAAGCATCAGATAATGAAACAGAAGCGATACGTCGAATAAGCACACTCGCGATAAGTATACCTAGTACGGAAATGCTTATTTGCAGCGTCCAATAGATCAGCCTCTGCCATACGTTCAATCCGTCGCTGGCCTCTGGCGCCATTGCCGTAAACAACAAAATAAAAGTAACGGCAACGACAGTAATGCTTACGCTAAAAGGCGCTTGGCCAAAGACGCTTCGATTTATCACCATGTATTGTCGGTCACTGGATGTTTGTTGTATTTCTCCTTTAAACACGAGAATCCTTGTTCATTCAATTTAAAATGCACCAACGGTCAGAATTTTTCACTAACGGTGCTTCCACCGATACTAAGCCGCCCCTAAGCGAGCAATTGCTTACTAACGTAGCATCTACGACTAAATATAATGATAGCACCCACAAAAATGTACCACTGATACAAAAATAGCACCGTTCATACATTAACCGCCACATATGGTGAGCTAAGTCTCTGTTCTATGACAATAATCCTGTAACGAAACAACACAGGAAAAAACAAAAAATGAAACGATTAACACAAGCTGTTGCAACCACGCTTTTATCAACATCAATAGGCTCTTTTGCGAATGCATCATCCAACTGGTACGTAAAACCCACTTTTGGCATAAGCTCACTTTCAGACCAAAGTGGTCAGGTCGTCGATGTGCTTGGACAAACAGGGGATGTCGATATCAATGTTGATAGCGGTTTTAATCTGGGGCTTGGTGCAGGCTATTTCATCAACGACAACTGGACGATTGAACTGTATTGGGAATATCGCACCAATGATTCAGAAACCGTTTTGCCGAGCGGCATTGAATTCACTGAAGGCAACTTTGCTTCAAGTATGTTCGCGGCAAACACGTATTACTACCTACAAACAGATTCACAGTGGCAATGGTTCGTTGGTGCAGGTTTAGCCGTGATACAAGAAATCGATGTTGATTTGGAAGATGCCTCTGGAGAACGATCA
>JBCDMA010000237.1:0-6216 GCA_038744645.1 Pseudomonadota bacterium
ACCATATTTATTGTGGTTGCAGTGTTCCTTTCAAACATGGTGTTGGGGCGCTTGATCACCACTGAGCGCACTGAAATCGGATTGCTAAAAGCCTTTGGATATAGCAATACCGAAATTGCCCTGCATTACGTCAAGTTTGTGATGACGATAGGTATTCTTGGTGTCGCTTTGGGTTGCGCTATTGGTTATTTGTTTGGCTATTACAACACCACCATGTATGCAGATATGTTTCGGTTTCCGCTGCTTATCTTTAAATTAGATAGCCAGACGTTTTTCATCGCACTGCTGATTGGCTTACTTGCTGCATTGCTCGGCGCGCTGGGTGCGGTTAAGCGAGTGATTAATCTCGCGCCAGCAGAGGCAATGCTGCCACCGTCACCGCCGGTTTATCGCAAAGGCAGTTTGCTACAGAACGCATTTTTAAAAAAACTCGATCAACCAACGCGCATAGCGATACGGCAGATATTGCGATATCCACTAAGGGGCCTAACCACGGCGGTTGGTGTTGGATTCGCCGTTGCCCTAGTGATGATGAATATGCAATGGGAAGATGCACTTGATCACATGGCAAGGGTGTATTTTACCGAAGCGCAAAGGCAAGATATTGTGCTAGGAATGGCAGAACCCAGAGAAATGTCAGCGATCAATGATGTGTATCATTTGCCAGGGGTAATGATCGCCGAACCAATGAGCTTTATCAGCGTTGAGTTCAACAATGCATCCCACACCCATCGCGGAGCACTCACCGCAATCACATCAAACAACCAATTACAGCCGGTTTACGATGATGCGTCAGCGCAAACCATTGCCCTTCCAGATGAAGGGATTGTGCTGTCAAAAAGCTTGGCTGAGAAGCTACATGTCAGTGCGGGCGACAATGTAAATGTACAAGTATTAGAAGGGCGTCGCCCGATGCTAGACATGCAGGTAGTCAGCATCATAGACACCTTTATTGGTATGCCTGCCTACGTGAATATCAACAGCATGAGTAGAGCGCTTGTTCAAGTCCCGCAATTTCACATGGCAAACTTGCGCATTGACCACCAATACCAAGACCAGCTCTTTGCCGAACTAAAAGAAACGCCTAATACGGGTGCCATTACTATCAAAGACAACGCTTTCAAGTCTTTTCAGGAAACGCTAGTTGAACACTTACTGGTCATGGTTTCCATGTTCGTTATGTTGGCCGTGATCCTCGGGATTGGCGTGACCTATAACAGTGCGAGAATAGCGCTTTCAGAAAGAGCTAGAGAGCTAGCCACATTGCGGGTACTGGGATTCACGCGAGGGGAAATATCCTATGTGCTGTTGGCAGAACTGATGTTGCTCATATTTGTAGGGTTATTGATTGGTTTGGGACTGGGATATGGCCTGGTGTGGACGATGATCCAAGGGTTTGACACAGAGCTGTTTCGCATTCCCTTTGTACTTGAACACAGCACTTACGGCATTGCCGTACTTCTGATATTTATTGCAACACTCTTTTCTGCGTTTCTGGTCAGGCGTCGATTGGACCACTTGGATCTTATCAGGGTCTTAAAAACGCGAGAGTGAGGGGCTATTTGCATGAACTATCCATTTCTAGTGGTGAATTTGAAATCAGAGATATTGCACTTATCGGTATTTGAAAGACGCTGCAAGCGCATTCATGCGCGCTCTGCGAAAACATCCTTGTTTTCGAAGCTTTCAAATACTGATAAGTGCAATATCTCCAGCAAATTCGAAGGCATGGATAGTTCATGCAAATAGAATTAGAAAGTTGAAATAGGAGAAGCAAAATGTCTGCTCAAAAAAAGCGAATTGGTTTTTGGACACCGTTCTTTGTCATTCTGCTTATTGGGTTGGTGTATGCGTTTTGGCCTAAGCCGCTGCAAATGGAATTGGGGCAGGTGAGTAAAGGCTTGATGAAGGTGAGTGTTACTGAGGAAGCAGAAACGAGAATTCACGATGTATACACATTGTCTTCGCCTATTTCAGGGTTCTTGCGTCGAATTGACTACGATGTGGGGGATGAGGTTGTTGCTGGTGAGACTGAAGTTGCTGCGATTGAGCCTTCAGACTCCGCTTTTCTTGATCCGAGGACTCGCGCGCAAACAGAAGCGAGTAAACAGGCGGCACTTTCTGCTAAAGAGCAGGCGGCGGAGGAGGTGACGCAAGCACTTGCTGATTTTCAGTTTGCTGAAAGTGAGCGTGAGCGGATCCGAACTCTGGCATTGCGAGGTACCGCGTCACAACGGGAATCTGATGATGCTGAGCGCAACTACACGTCTACAAAAGCGTTATTGGCAACAGCAAGAGCAGCGTTGCAAATGCGAGAATTTGAAGTGCAACGCCTTGAGGCGATGCTTGCAACACCTGAAAAAGTGGCACAACTCGGTCAATGTAACGAGTGTATGATGGTTAAATCACCAATAACGGGAAGGATCTTGCGTGTGCTGCAAGCCAGTGAAGGCGTCGTTCAGGCCGGTACTCCGCTAATTGAAATTGGCAACGGCAAAGACCTTGAGGTTGTTGTGGAGCTGCTATCTGTTGATGCAGTGCGGGTGCAATCAGGCATGTCAGTCGAATTTAATAACTGGGGCGGTGAAACGCCATTGGTGGGTCGGGTCAGCCTGGTAGAACCGTTTGGATTTACCAAGTTTTCAGCATTAGGTATAGAAGAGCAAAGAGTTAACGTGATCGTTGATTTTGTCAGTGATTACGGCGCTTGGCAGCGTTTAGGGCACGGGTATCAGTTGGATGCTTCTATCGTTGTCTGGCAACAAGAAGACGTCTTGCAAGTGCCGCTTACTGCCTTGTTTCGAGAAAATGACAATTGGGCTATCTATGCTGTATTTGATGGTGAAGTCGAGAAGCAAGTGATCAATATCGGTCAACGCAACCACGAGATGGCGGAGGTTGTAAGTGGGCTTGAAAGCGGCGATACCTTTATTGCTTATCCGAATAACCAGATTCGCCCAGGCGTGAAAGTTGTTGCCTTGAGTGAATAGTCGGTAACTTCGCGTTACGTTAAAAAAGTCAGACGGAAATTGGGTAATACATTTACGAGAAATGGATGGATTTAAGCGACTACGTTAGGTGCTCATTAAAGAAACTTTTCAATGCCCTCCAAAATCGAGGGCAATTATTGTGACCACAGTTTGCTGACATCAATTGGACATTTTGGTCAGTGTTTTTTGGTCCTATGTTTTTATTTGCGGCATCAAACAGGGTTTCTGCATGTGAATAGGGAATAATTTCGTCGCGAGTCCCGTGATAAATAAAAACAGGTATGTCTAAATTACCTACAATGGCTTTGTTGTCATAGCGATCTTTGACTAAAAAGCTCGGAAACCCTTTCTCTCTAACAAGGTTTGGTAACGAAGAAAAGGTGGATTCCAACACCAAAGCAGCGATTGGTTTATGCTGGGCGAGCAAAGATGCCGCTGCCCCACCAAGCGATCGCCCGTAAGCTATGACCTTGTCCTTATCAATGTGGTCTAGTTGGATGACAATATCATATGCCATTAGCATGGTTTGCTTGATCGAGTTGTAATTGGGTTTTCCACCCGCGCTGCCGTAGCCGGGATATTCAACCAGCAATACCGCATAACCGCTGTCGACCATATAAGTAAACTCTTTTACCCACATTTCAGCGAGCTCACCGTTGCCGTGAGTAAAGATAATTAGAGGAAACTGCACATCAGTTTGCGTTGGTGGCGATATTAAATAGCCATACGTCTGTCCAATCTCAATGCGCTCAATGTTGTCACCTGCAGGCCCAGGCAGTTTCACGTAGGGCGCGGGATAGATCAGTTTGTTTTGCAGCAAATAAAGCAGCAACATGATGACAATGCCGCTACACAGGATAACCAGAGCGGTGCTTACAATAAATTTCACCCAGACACCTGTGTGATTAGATTTGCTCGTTGACGAGGAATTTTTTGTTTAGTTTAGCCTTGAAAAAACAGTAGGTAAATCATCCAACATTGCTCTCACTGTTTTGATTTGCTGTCCTTCTGATGTCGCGTATTTTTCATCGGTGTATCCCCACCAATCCCAACATCCTTGTGGATTCATTGGGAACAGCGATGATTTTTTCGCTTGTGGGTACAGCACAATCATATTGTTTGATTCTGCCCAACGGTTAAAGCCCGTTTGTGTTGCATAGGCATCACCGACATCTTCGCTGCTTTGATTACAGCCATGAAAGCTAATATGCACTGAACACACTTCGCCATCTTGGCAATTTGACGGCACATAGGCAAATGCATTGTCTGACATACCCGCTTTTTCTGGCTTTGCTTTATCATGCTTTGAAAAGGTAATTAGGTTGTCAGCATTAGCAGAGGTTGGTGCTGATAAATCACCATGAAGATGTTGTAATATTTCCCCTGCGGCATCATAGTCGCACGCGCCAATAAACGGCGGTTCTGATACATCGCATTTTCCTTCGTCATTTATCGTCGGAAACACATGCGCGAATGCTTTGTCATCAATGTATGTTATGTTTTCAATGCCCAGTGATTTGTACTGTTCTACCAGCATGTCAGAGGCTTTTTGATTGATGGTTTGATCCTTGGTGCCGCGGATCACCATAACGCGCTGTTGCATAATTAATGCATCATCAGATACCACATTGGACGCTTGTTTTTGGTCAATATAGCCACTTAAAGGTGCGAGTGAAAACTCGTCAGTCGTCGTCGTGATGCATTCTGCAAGTGCGGTAGTAATGGCATTTTGGGCACAATAATAAGGGCCTGCAGCTACAATGCCCGCGCCTTTGACTATCTCAGCATGTGCGAGTTGAAACTGTGTTGCCATGTACCCACCGGAGGATAATCCGGATACCGTTGTGTTCTCAATGTCTATGTTTAACGTGGACGCATGTGCTGAAGAAACAGTAAGAGAGGCAAGCAGGCATAATCTAGACATTGTTTTCATAAATAATATTCCCTTTCAGACTACTCTTGTAAAAAGTCAGCAATAAGCTGACTGGCCTTTTCTATTCCTGCGACACCTTCGAGGTGACCCAATGGGCCTTTGATATAGTATAGCTGCGTATTTTTGTCCAAGGCTTTCATTTCCTTATATGCTAGTTCTGCTTGATATGGCATCAGCAGCAAATCTGTTACGCCCGTGACAAATAGCGTTTTTGCCGTGATGCTTTTTAAACCCTCGGTCAGATTTTCTTGCATACCGGTAAGAAAAAGCTGATTGGCTCTGACCATATACAGCAAATGATTGGCATCCATATTGGCGGCGCGCATACTGGCTCTGTCCATTAGCCACTTTACGATTTCGGGATCGTTAGTCACTGAACTTGCCAACGTCGTTTTGTCATCCTTTGGGAGCTGTTCCCCCATTTGATTAAAAAACTCTGGATGCAGTGCGACCTGCGTAATCAATGCAAGGGCTTGCGTGATCCCCTTAATTGGGTAATCGGTCATTTCGTTGTTGTAATAGTTGCCTTCTTTCCATGCAGGATCGAGCTTAATTGGCCATGTCCACTGGTCAAGCAGCGAAGATGTCCACGAATCTATTCCAGCACTGCCAAGCACAGAGATCATTCGCTCGACTTCGTCAGGGTAGGCGCTGGCCCAGTCGATTGCTTGCATGCTGCCCATCGAAGTCCCGGCAACCGCATAAAGTGTTTTGATCCCGAGGCTTCGAATAACCGCGCGTTGTACATTGACAAAATCCCGCATAGTTACCACGGGAAAGCTCAAGCCATAGGGTTTTTGCGTATCCGGGTTGATGCTTGCGGGTCCTGTTGTAATTACATGCTCATCATAGGCACTTAAGTTGACGAGTGAATCCACACTGATCACAAAAAATCGATTGGTATCAATGGCTTTACCTGGACCAATGACGGCATCCCAATACCCTGGCTCTTCATCATCTTCTGTATAGACGCCTGCTGCATGGCTGTTACCGCTAAAGTAATGCGTGACCAAAATCGCATTTGATTTATCCGCATTTAAGGTGCCATAACTCTCCCACCCCACCCGTAAATCCTTTATTTCTTCACCAAAAAACGTGGTGTATGAGTCCATCGTGAACTCTTTCTTTTCTACCAGCATGTGTTTTCCTGCAAGTGCTTGGGGAGTGATAAATAACAGTAATAAAATCAAACGCAAAAACATAAATAACCTCTGTAGAAGCGACTCGGTGCCCACTTTTTTTGGTTTTTGTTGCCTTGGTTGAAAAAAGGGTAAGTTAATGCGATTTTAAAGT
>JBCDMA010000238.1:0-6206 GCA_038744645.1 Pseudomonadota bacterium
AGTCCTTAAATGGTTTCGAACTTGCTGCGTATAGGTAAATACTCTTAACATGCTCTGTGGCACCAAGCATATCCAGCAAGGATTGAAAGCTGCATCCACATTCTTCAACAAGTATTACAACATCAATCTGTGGAGTATCACTAAAAATAACGAGTGAACTTAACTTTTTTGACTGATTTGCAAGCAGTCTTTTATAGCGTAGCGCTTCCTTTTTTGGCGAGGGAGAACCAAAAAACATGCGTGATTCAAAAAGTGCTCTCGAATACACCTCCATAAAAACATGCTGTCGACGAAGCCACTGTCTAGATTTGTCAGGCAGAAGTCTCAGTATAATACGCACAATATTGAGAAAATATCTTAATACTATTCTCATGAAAGCGGCTGTTTTAGTTCATTAGTGTCGAAGTTCGAGAATGGTTGCTATCAGTATTCGCGCAATACCAAACAACATGATATTGATTGTGAGAAATAACGAAGTGTTATAAAAAACCTCCGGAAATTTTGCTTTCTCTGGACGTGTTGGCGACTCAACTGTAATTAAAAATTTTAGTTGCCGGTAAGCTTCGATTCGAGATTTCTCGAGTGAAACTTGTGATGACGTGTAAGCAGTTAATGCAAGTTCAAGTGCAATCTTATACTCGCTAAACTTCGAAAGAATCATACTTACACTCAAGTTTTGTTCATCTTCTGGCAAACTATTGTCGTACGTGTCTTGCTGCGTCAATCGAGCCCTTTCGCTTGCTAGTTGTTCTTCCAAGCTGTTTAATGCCGTTACTGCATTAATCACCATAGGCGCATCATCACTCATGCTAGAGCGTAACGCATTAAGCTCTGCTCTTTTCGAGGCTACCTGTGCTTCGAGTTGATAAGTGATTTCTTGAAATGCCAATCCTTCAGCCTGCGGGTCCAGTAAGTTGTGACGTTGCTGGAACGATAAGAGTTGGGCCTTGGCTACCCGCAATTTAGTATCAATTAGCTCATGCTCTTGTCTAATAAAATCTAGTTGCTCTTCTGCAAGGTGATGACCAATTTGATTTATGTACCATTCTGAGCGGCTTACAATTGCTTCGTTCAATTGATAAGCAAAATCAGGATCAAATGCTTGTGCCAAAACGGTGATAACTTGCGATTTTTCATCAATTTCGACTTCTGTATGCTTATTGTAAAAAGCCAATAGGTCTTCTTGGCTTGCATCATCCGGTAAACGACTAAAAAAATCTATGTTATCGTTTTTGTAGTGAACGCTTAACGATAAGTGCTTTTCTAAGTATTCCAACATATCATTTGAGTTAATGAACGCTTTAACGAGTTCTGTATCAGGACTACCAGGCGCCATACCAAAACCAGATAAAAGAGCTAATGAAGGATCCATCGTCGCCATTGCATCAGGCTCTTTAACAATGAGTTTTGATTGACTCTGAAAACGAGGCGTCGCTATAAAGATTTGATAAAACGCAAATATAATAAGTGGTAAAACGACAAAAAAAAGAAACGGCCGTTTCAGCAGCAGCTTAGTGAAGTTATGATTATATATAGCCTCTTTCAACGTCTCATTTTCCATATTTCAAAGTGTTTGATAACGCGTTATCCCTTCTTCTAAATCTTGATAAAAAGTGAGCAATCCGTCATCTAACACGACTGCGCTGTCGCAAAAAAGCCGAATTTCATCCATCTGGTGACTCACCATTATAACAGTTGATTCAGTACTTTTTTCGATCAACGCGTCTTTCGCCCGCTTTCTGAAGGTCGCATCGCCTACAGATGTCACTTCATCGATAAGGTATACATCAAAATCGATTGCGATTGAACACGCAAAAGCCAATCTCGGTTTCATTCCGCTTGAATAATTTCTTACTAACAAATCAAAATTACCACCTAGCTGGGAAAAGTTTAGTACTCGCTGTTCATAAGCCTCTATATCCTTGACACCATTAACGCGCGCGATAAAACGCGTATTCTCTCTGCCAGTCATTTGAGGATGAATACCTGTTGCAAGAGCCACTGGCCATGACAGACTGAGATCAGTATTAATTTTACCTGAATTGGGATATTCACTGCCCGCTAGCAATCTGAATAAGGTGGATTTACCAGCGCCGTTCTTGCCAAGGATAGCGATATTTTGTTCGTTTGGAATATCAAAGTTCAAATTTTGGAATACGTATTTTTTACCTCTAGAAGTGGGATAATACTTCGTCACCCTATTGAGTTGTATCATCGACTAATTGCCTGCTTCCAGAATACAAGATAAATCGCAAAGGCACTAAAGAATGCTACAAGTGTTGAAATGACTAAATAGCTGAGCGACACACCATCATCGCCATAGGGCGTTGACACAGCAAACCGAGCTAGTTCTATCGAATGCAAAATTGGATTCCAAGTCAAATAAGGCCAATATTCAGTCGGTATGTCTTGCAGCGAAAAAAAGGTACCTGATATAAAAAACAAAGGGCGAGTAAAAATCTCTCGAACTTTTGAAATTTCAGTAACAAACATTTCCACAATACCAAAAATCAATCCTATCGACGTCGCCAACAATAAAAGAAAAGAAAAACATGCAATAAAAAGCAATCCATCACCAATGTAGATATCCATCTTAAAGAAATACATGATTACTACTATCCCAACAATTGAAACGATTTTCACCAAGAATTCAAATAGCGATGCAGCAATCACAGCGCTAATTGGCTGCACTTGTCTAAAAGCAAATAGCGCCTTGTTCTTTCTTATGGACATTGCACTCTTGGCGACTGTTTGGAGAAAACTCTGTATAAACAAAATACCAATCGCCATAAATGTAAATGTTTCGAGCGAGTGAGTATCTCTACCTGATATCGACGATCTCAAATAAGACAATATAAAAATAAAGGCAACCGGTTGAATGATTGCCCAGCTTAGCCCTAATTTATCGTTAAAGCCGGTCCTTATTTCTCGAGCAAAAAGTGCAAAAATGACATCTCGCCAAATCTCAAGCGTATTTCTCTTGATAACAATGACAGATGACATAATTTATTAGTCCAGTACGACGTTAGCGGTAATAGCGATCTGGGAAAGAATTTGAGAAATGTCTTTAATGCTCTGCATTATTTTTGCGTCAACTTTAGGCAACACTAAGATTTGATCACCAGGTTTAAGTGTTGAAGTTGATTTTCCACCAATCCAATAATTTGATGTGCCAAGGCCTGAAAAGCTAGTTGCCCCGTTTGCGTGCAAGATAACGATTCGTTCATCTTCTGCTCGCTCTGTAAATCCACCTGCCCAAGAAATATAGTCGCCAACACTTGCATTTTGATTATAAACGATAGCTTTTGGCATCAATACTTCACCTGATACTTGTATCAAGTCTGTCTGCTCAGGTATAACAATGACATCACCTTGCTCAAGTCGTAAATTTGCTACGTTGTTACTATCAGATACTATGACTTTTCCTAGCGGCTCAACTCTTCTCGCTCTTGCTATAAACTGTGTGACCAAAGAGGCTTCCTGAGCCCTGATCGCCGCTTCTCCATCACTAGATGCAGGCGCCGTAAAAATGGAACGCTCCAGCCGCTGCAGAGATTCTTCTATCAACATTTTTTGCTGTTCAACAACACTTTCTCTTTTGATGAAGACGTTTTTATAGTCTGCTGAACTAGGATCGATTTCAATGTGACTCAATAGATCAACTAGTCTACTTCCTTTTTTAAGGGTATAAAAAGACGGTCCTAAGTAACTACCTGAAATTTGCACACTGATAATGTCAGAGCGAAGGTCGTCATTGAATAAGACAGTGTCCCCATCAACAAGTTTAAAGTGGCTAAATTCATCTATGGTTAGGTAAATTGAAAAAGGGCCGTCTTCCCTGTTTCCCGTAATTGCAACGTGACTTGCATTTTGTTTTGGTTTCGAATAGTCAACAATATTAACACCTGAATTCTCATTTTTGGTCAATTCAAATTTAACCGCATTTCTGGCCTCACCCTCAACGGTGATCATCGGCCCCTGATCATCAACGAGCACGACATCATTATCTTTGAACGAAAAGTTACCAAGCTCGCCTTTCCTCAAAAAGGCATATAGGTCGAAACTAATGATTTCTTTACCTTCTCTCAGTACTGAGATATTTCTATACGATCCTTTCACAGGATCTATTCCACCCGCTCTATTGAGGTAAAACAATATTGAATCAGACGCGAGACCTGCATATTGGCCAGGCCTTACCACTGGACCAGCAACAAAGACGCTGACAGGCGTTGCTGTGAGAAGATTGGTGTACAGATTGACGTTATTTGGAAAAATCCGTTTAATACTCCCCGTTACCACTGCATTGAGATTATTTGCTGGTACATCTTTTACCGAAATGGGGCCAACATCAGGCACAAAAATATTGCCTTGGTTATCAACCGTGACCACTTCTGAACGAGCAACAGCTCCCCACATTTGGATGGCAATTTTATCACCCGGCGCAACCTTATATTGGCTGTTCAAGCCGTCGCTACGTTGCGCTACGAAACCGCCTTGAAAAAGATTGGCACCAAAAGGTTGAACCCCACTCGAATCTTGTTGAACAGCGGGAAGATTTGGTACAGGGGACCGCCCAATATCATTATTACCAGACTGGATAAATTGTGACAGGTCAACAGATTGTGATTGTTGGGCAGCAGCTCTAGCCTGCCTTATTTGTTCTTCGGACGGGGGTTGTTGAGCCTTCGACAACGGTGCAAGCGACAAAAAAACTACGGTGAAGATAATCGCGTGAATAGATCTCTTAAACAACATCAATGCTTCCTAGTCGCTGACCTCAGATTCAATAATCACATCATCGATTCTTTGCCACCCGAGATTGTCACTATTAAGGCAGTACAGTAGTTTTTTGTTGGTGGAAGATAAAAATCTACAATCATTTCCGCTTGCAGAATAAAACGTTCTGCCAATCGAATAATCCACGCTACCCAATGTAAGTGTATCACCATTGATGGCGCCAATATCTATAAAATCCAGCGCCTCTTTATGCGCTTTTGTTCGCTGCTCAAGTGTATACAGCGACGCATTATCGACCAAAGGTAAATCTGCGACGGGTTGATTGACGGATCCGCAACCAGCTAACAATGCAATTCCGGAAGCAATAAGAATAATGTTTTTCATATTTTTCAATAGATTAGCAACGAAGGCCGTATTCTAACACTCTAGTTACAGAGCTTGAAGACGCATCATCTATTTTGCCGTACTTTATTTCTCACAAACCGCAGTATGACCCAAATCCGTTGCAATATCAGACTGTAAACACCGATCAATACAATGAAGGACCAAAACATAACATATTCGGGGACCTTTGCTAATTCTCCAGCTATACCAATAGCGGCAAAAGTAAAACCAATGAACAATAGCAAAATCAATGATTCTCGAGAACTCAAACCCGCTCGCATGCAAATGAAATGAAGATGTTGTCGATCAGGCCTTAAGACAGACTGGCCTTTCCTAGCGCGACGATACATTATCGCGGCCATATCCAATAAAGGTAATCCCAGTATCCACACCGCCGTGATAGGCCTTAACGCAGGCTCAGTGCCTTGTGTAAAGTCGACCATTAACCAGACAACAGCTAAACCAACGAACATACTGCCCGAATCGCCCATGTAAATTTTGTTGCCCTTAAACCCTTTGATGCTGAGATTGAATGCCAAAAAAGGAATGAGGGTAGCGACGATCATCATAGGCGCCATGATAGCTCTGCTATTGTTCGCAAGCACGAGCAGCATGACGACGCAAAGCAGCACAACAAGGCAAATACCACCTGCAAGGCCATCAATGCCGTCAATCATATTAAATGCATTAATAACACCAACAACACAGATAAGCGTAAAAAAATAGCCGAACAGTCCAAGATTGACATTGCCTGAACCGAAGATATTCCCAAGTGATGTAATACAGTTTTGAGCAGCCCAGGCCATAATTGCAGCGACAATGAATTGACAAAGCAGTCTACCTTTTGCGCTTAGGTCAAATTTATCGTCCAGCATGCCGAGCAAAACGATTAAAAACGAAGCAGTTAAGAACCACGAGCTGTTCTTAAACCAGACATCCGTCAAAATACTTGCGATCAGCACACCCCCGTATATCGCTACACCACCAGTAAGTGGAATGCTACCGACGTGCTGCTTTCGCGCTGTAGCGTGATCAACCAACCCCAATTGATGCGCAAACGGTGTCATCAGCACAAGCAAAGCTGC
>JBCDMA010000239.1:0-6203 GCA_038744645.1 Pseudomonadota bacterium
CGTATAGCAGACACGCCAAACCCTAACTCGATGCGCATGGTCAAAGGCAGTCACATCATTGTTCCGCGCATGTATACGTCAAATGAAGCGTATATTCTGCAAAATGAAGATGACCGCATCGTTTTTGTTATTCCATATGAAGACGACTTTACGCTGATTGGCACGACGGATGAAAATTTCAAAGGTGATCCTGCATCGGCTGCTATCGGCAGTACAGAGACTGACTATCTTATCAATATTACTAATACCTACTTTAAAACGAAACTAACCACAGATGATATTGTACACAGCTACAGTGGCGTGCGACCGTTGCTTGAAGAGGCGAACGCTTCGGCCCAAGAGCTAACCCGTGATTACAAAGTCGAAGTTCATGGAACGTCATCGACGCCGTCGCTGGTTAACGTCTTTGGCGGTAAAATTACGACATATAGGAAACTGTCAGAGTTTGCGACCAATAAAGTCATGTCGCTATTCAATAGCGATGCAAAGCCTTGGACAAAAGAAGTGGCATTACCTGGCGGCGACTTTACGAATAAAGATGAATTAACTGCAAAGCTGTATGCAGAATATCCGTGGCTACCGACCAACTTAGTCGCTCGCTTTGTTCGACAATACGGCACCTTGTGTTTGAATTTTATTAAAGACAAAGACAGTCTTTTGGCATTAGGTCAACACTTTGGGCACGCCCTTTATCAAGCAGAAGTTGACTACCTTATAGAGCATGAATGGGCAATGACAGTAGAAGATGTGTTGTGGCGCAGGACTAAGATGGGTTTGCGTTTGGACAATGCACAAAAAGATGCGTTGAGAAGCTATATTGCCTCTGTTTCACAAAAAGACAGCGCACAAAGTGTACAAGTTGATAAAGACACCAAGGAAACAGCGTGTCGCTCAGCTGATTCATGTGAAATGTAAAAACTGCTATAGGTCAAGATAACGCTGTCGTTTTTTCGTCTTCAGTTTATGCATATCTACCATTACGAGACCGTCTATACAAAATTCAAAATCTGGGTCCACGTTGAAGGCAGAAAAACTTACGCCGTTATCATTGCATAACTCTGAATACTGCTTGTACAGCGTCGGAACCGATACATCCATTTCAGCCAGCTGCGCTTTCAGGTATGCAAAGCCCGTATCGTAATCCATTGATGAGAAAACCGATTCATCTACTTGACTGTTAAAGGGCAATCGCGGTTTTGCAAGACAGGTTGTGGACTTAAAGTAATATGAATAGAAAGTCACGAGCAGTGAAATCGCTTGATTGGGGTATCGATTGCTGATGCTTACCGGGCCGAACAGATAGCGATATTGTGGGTGTTTCCGTAAGAATGCACCTATCCCTTGCCAAAGATAATCTAAACTTCGCTTACCCCAATACTTAGGTTGAACAAAACTGCGACCTAACTCCAATGATTGTGGAAGTAGTGCCTCCATGTCCTTTTGATACTCAAACAAGGTTGATGAATAGAGCCGGTCAATGTCGCTCATCCGTGAGACTTTGCCCAATCGATAGGCGCCTGCAATTTCTAGTTCTCTTTCATCCCACAACAGCAGGTGATAATAGTCTTTATCAAAGACATCAATATCCCGTCGTTTATTGGTGCCTTCGCCTACGGCTCTAAAGGTGATTTCGCGCAATCGGCCTAGCTCGCGCATGATGACCGAGTTTGATTTGTACGAATATAGATAGATAGTCTTTTCATCTGTTGTTTGACCCAAGGTTTCAGCTTCATTTTTAAGTGCCCTGAGTAACAATCGACGATCTTCAGGCATTGCAATAGCTGATTGGGTTGGCAGCAATGGAGACTTGTTTTTTGCCAGTCGATAGAGGTGTTTTTTAAATAGATTCACCTGTGATTTTCTATCTAGCTTGAGACTTGAGTAGCCTTCGTGCGGAACGACCTCACCGATTTTGACCTTAATGCTCTTTTCTTTCTGATGCCACATTTCCTTGACCAAAAGGGCAGTGGCGGCTGGTTTAAACACCATTGAAACGCCGTAAAACAACGCTGAATTTTTGGCATCGATGTACACTGGCAATATTGGGCTTTGGTTCGCATTGGCTATTTTCAAAAACCCTGAGCGCCACTTCGTATCTCTAACCCCTTGTGGTCTGAGCCGTGAGACTTCTCCTGCGGGAAACATGATGACCACACCTTCGCTCTTTAGGTGCTCATTGATGCTTAACAGGTTTTTTCTTTTTGTACCGCCATTCATGTTGTCCACTGGCAGTAAAATGTCATGCAGTGGCGCAATGGACATTAGCATTCGGTTGGCAACGACTTTTATATCATCGCGGATCTCTCTTACTAGTTTGATCAACGCTAGCGCATCCAGTGTGCCAATAGGGTGGTTGGCAATAATCAGTATTTTACCCGTTTGCGGGATCCTCTCCCGATGCGTGTCTGACACAGTATAGCCAACGTGGAAGTAGTCTAAGATTTGTTCGACAAAATCAAAGCCTGTTAGATGCGGGTATTGGTCGCTGAATGCGCGTAGTTCATTCTCACAAAGCAGCTTTTTAAGCACGGCAGTGGTGGGCTTGTTGAGATATTTGTTTTGTGCAACTTTGGGAAAGTGTTCTTGTACAACTTGTTCGGTATTTAGCATGGCGCGGTCACTGTGCTGTTATCAACGACGCAGTATAAGAAGAAAAAATGACAGATTTACTTTGAATTTGTTGCAAATATGTTACAACTATAGAGATGCTTTACTGTGTCCACAAAGTACCGATGAAATTATCTGTCATTGTCGGAACAACACACAACGTCAATGGCATAAAACACAACAAGGAAAAAGGATGAATACTGGCTTTTCTAAAGACATCGTTGACGAACTTAATGTAATTTTGCTATTTCCTGATGACAGCCTACGCCAGGGTATAAAAATACACCATGATGCCGAGCTGGCGGTGCAGCAAGCTGCCGCGCGCCTGTATGACAAAGGCATTATAAGTCAGCGGGACGGGGGATACCTCACTGATTCAGGTCACGAATTAGTGCGTCATGCGCAAATCATCAGATCAGCGCTCACGCACAGCTAACCTATACTGCTGAAATTCAGGCAGGTGTGATGCAGTGACCTTCTTTTAACATATATTTATGCGTATCGCTGACGGTATCGCTTTTTGAAAAACGTCCGTCTTCAATTGCTATCGTGTCAATACCAAATAGCGCTGATCTTAGTCAGGTGTACGATGACTTGGTACACGACTTGCTGTGTCGTTTTTATTCTTTTGGTTTTTCTATTTTTTATTGGTAGAAACACCTGCATTCCTATTCAGAACATAGTTTTTCACAGAGCAAATGAATATTATTTCTATAATTTTAAACGTTATTTTTGTTGCAGCGTTTTTATGCTTTTCACCATTGTTAAAGGCTGATCTTGTTGCCGAATATCAGTTTGAAGACGAGCAATACGACGGCACGGCGGGCGAAGTAAAAGACAGTTCAGGGAATGGGCACGATGGAC
Source organism: Pseudomonadota bacterium (assembly GCA_038744645.1). Taxonomy (GTDB): domain Bacteria; phylum Pseudomonadota; class Gammaproteobacteria; order Enterobacterales; family Alteromonadaceae; genus Glaciecola. The sequence continues at coordinate 3,472 of JBCDMA010000239.1, forward strand.
AGGTCAATAATAACTCAGTAATGGAATCAAGCGATCCTGCACTGACGGGTGATCCAGGCACATGCAGTTATGTGAGTCAAGACGACGGCAAGATCATCGTTAGTGGACTGCCGGTTGATACCTCTGCGGGTGCAAAAACGACCGTCACGTTTTGGATGAAATGGGATGGCACAGATAATGTGATGCCAATGGGGTGGAATTTTCACGATATTTGGATGATAAGTAACCTGATTGGATTTAACACTTGGAGTAACGACCTTAGAGGTATCTCAAGCAGCGGAATGGCGGACACATGGGTGCATATTGCTGCTGAATTTACCAATGGTAATGCTTACCAAAACAAGCTCTTTGTCAATGGTGTTGAACAATCACTCGGTCAATACGGTAATTATCCAAATCATTCGTCAGCATACGTAAACTCTGAATTGCGCATTGGCGGTGTCGCAAACTCAGTCAGTTATGATTTTCACGGACTAATTGACGAGTTTAGAGTGTATGACGGTGTTTTGACAGAATCTGAAATACAGACAATCATGGATGAGCGTCATCCATGCGAGGATGATAGCGTTCATCACTACGAAATAGTTCACGACGCACAAGGGTTGACGTGTGATGACGAACAAGTATTGATACGTGCATGTAAAAACGCAGATTGTAGCGAACTCTCTGACGAGGCAATTCAAGTTGACTTAACCGCTGACGGCAGTGTTAAAACTACCTTAAGTTTTACCGGAAGCCAGCGCGTAAACTTTAGCCACACTACTGCTGAAACGATCACGTTATCCTTGGCAGATCCGACGATTGAAGCCTCAGATCCACTCGTTTGCACTGATAGTGGCGGTAACAGTTGTGATATGACGTTTACGGATGCGGGTTTTCGATTCCTGTATGGTTCAGCTAGCAGCATTGCAAATCAAACAGCGGGGATTGATTTTGCGGATACCGTGGCGATCCAAGCGGTTGAAAATAACGATGGTGTTTGTCAGGGCATGTTTACCGGAACAAAAACTATCGCATTATCTCAAGAGAACGTTACGCCAAGTGGTACATCGGGTCTGAGTTTCTCAGTGGGTGGGGTAAGTATTCCGAAATACCCTACAACATCAAATGTAAATTTAACGTTTGATGCGGATAGCAAGGCCACGCTCTCTAGTTCTTTGTATAACGATGCTGGCTTTATACGCTTGCATGCCAGCATATCAGAAAGCGGTGTTAGTGTTGTTGGTAGCTCAAACAGTTTTTGGGTCAGCCCAGCGCGCATTGAAGTCAGCACGAGTAATGGCACTACAGAAGTCAACGGCAATAGTGCCAGCAGCAGTATCACTCACCCTGCGGGTGAGAATTTCCAATTGCAATTGAGCGCCGTCAACGACGGCGGCACGGTGACACAAAACTATTCTCCTGGGCAAATCCAATTTCAGTTGGCAAGAACGGGACCGTTACTGACGGGCAGTGTTGACGGGCAGCTTTATTATGCCAGCGGGCAAAGCATCACCAGTGACACCGCACCTAGTTATACGAACGCCAGTGTTTCTAATTTTGTGAACGGTGTTTCAACATATAGCAGTGCCTACTACACAGAAGTAGGGTTACTTCAACTTGCCGTACAAGACAGTGATTATGGTAATCAAGGCATTGCTGTGAACAGCAATGCGATAAATATTGGTCGTTTTACGCCTTACAATTTCGTACAAACTATCGCAGATAATGGCGTCTTGCAGGCAAGTTGTGACACGCGAAGTGCATTCCACGCTTACAGCGGTCAACTCAATGGCGTTGATGGCGCGATTGGGTATCTACAAGCTCCCATTTTGCAAATAACTGCATACAACAAACAAGGCGCGGTAACACAAAATTACTTTCAGGACAGTGACGGTAGCAGCAATGATTTCATGAAGCTAACCGCATCTGACATCTCCATTACTTCACCAACCACCGACCATGCTGCGCTTGGTTTGAACGGCGCACAGTTGCCTATAACGGCAAGCATGAATACAGGCACGTTGAGTCAAAATGATTTAACGCAGTTGCCTAGCAGTATTGCATTGCCAAATGGCGTCTTACATTACCAATTCTCAAGTAACGATAATTTTGTGTATGTGCGTTCTTCGAATACCGAGGTGGCACCTTTCAACACAAATCTGCAACTTGCAGTCTCAGGTATCTTTGACGGTGACAATATAGTGGTTTCTAGCACCCAAAATGCAATGCCAACGGGCATTGAATTGCGCTACGGGAGATGGGTGGTGGAGAACAGTTTTGGACCAGAGACACAAAGTTTTCCATTGATAAAGAATTTGGAACACTTTGACGGCACACAGTATATTGTTTCCTCGGATAATAGCTGTGTAAGCTACGACCCAAGCAATGTGTTATTGAGCAATATCAGTCTTGATCCAAGCCTGACCGGCATCGTCGGGTCGAGCGGCATATTTGACAATGGAACAAGTAGTTCTCTTAGCTTTAGCCCATCAGGAGATGGAAACCAAGGGCAGGTAGGTTTTGTCTACGATGCGCCAGATTGGCTTAAATATGACTGGGATGGAAACGGTGTACATGACGAGAATCCCAGCGGAATCGCCACCTTTGGTATTTATCGTGGAGACGATAGACTTTTCCACTGGAGAGAAGACTTCTAGTTAGGCGTCAACAAAGCCAATAATGCCAACCCTAGTTCAAACTAGATTGGCATTATTTTTGTTATATGACGGAAGCGATTGCCTGTGCAAGCC
>JBCDMA010000240.1:0-6195 GCA_038744645.1 Pseudomonadota bacterium
CATCACCGCCGTAAGTCTTTGCCAGTACAGTAGTGATTGCTGCTGTTAACGTCGTTTTACCGTGGTCAACGTGGCCGATTGTACCTACGTTTACGTGCGGTTTCGTACGTTCAAACTTTTCTTTTGCCATTTCTATTTTCCCAGCAAAGTTAATTGTTAATCTTTAAAATGCCCAAATGGTGCTGATAGGCAGATTTGAACTGCCGACCTCACCCTTACCAAGGGTGCGCTCTACCAACTGAGCTATATCAGCAGAACTTGGAGCGGGCAGCGGGAATCGAACCCGCATCATCAGCTTGGAAGGCTGAGGTAATAGCCATTATACGATGCCCGCAATCCGCTATTTATAATCTAAAGCTAATTCACTTAAAACTTAAAAGTGGTGGAGGGGGCAGGATTCGAACCTGCGAAGGCTGAGCCGGCAGATTTACAGTCTGCTCCCGTTGACCGCTTGGGTACCCCTCCAGAGATTGATGGTGCCGGCTGCCGGAGTCGAACTGGCGACCTACTGATTACAAGTCAGTTGCTCTACCAACTGAGCTAAGCCGGCACTGCATCAAGTGGGGGCGAATTTTAGTGTAAGGTGATATCGGTTGCAAGCAAGAAATAGCAAAAAATGAAAGTTTTTTACTAATTACATCAAGCCATTCATTAAGAACACCTTTTTGCTTAAATAATCATCTTAAAAAGCGAGCATTTGCAATAGCAGCGAGGCCCACCAATACGACATTTGTCGTCTCTAAAATGTGATTATCTACAATCATTTTTAAGTTGCTTGTAATCACGGTCGCATCACCGCCACTGACGACAATCACGAAGGGTGTTGGACGTTTTTTAAGCACGGTAAGCGCACTTAACACGACACCAATAGCCATTGCATCGCTCCCTTGCACAACACATTCTGGCGTATCCTGCCCAAAGGCAAGTACATCTAATGATTTGTCTGTATCAAACACCCTGTCTGTGTTTGCCAATAGTGCTGATTTGGCAGTTCCTCTGCCAGCAACAATCCAACCACCCAAATGATGTAGGTTTTCAACGGCATCTATGGTAATCGCCGTACCAGCATCAACCAATAAAAAACTATTCCCAACAAGGTATTGCGCACCGATCATACCAACCCACCGATCTGCTCCCATATTATGAACTTTCTCATAGCTATTTGTCAGACCGCGATATTCTTTTTGGGTTTCTATAAACTCAAATGCACATTCAGTTTTTGATAAAACCATCGCAAGTCGGCGATTGAATGCCTCGTCTCTTACGCTACAAACGAATACGAATTCAACAGCGTTTACAACATCGTTTAGCTGCGAAAGGGCTACTGCATTAACTTTGATGTTTTTTTCAGTTTCACCGGTATAGAAATAGCTGTATTTGATCGAAGTGTTACCTACGTCAAGAAGCATGATTTTTATCGGAGCGAACACTGACCTCACCTCCATGAAATGTCCTGAGACCAGATGCAGTCTCAATCAATAGTGCACCACTATCATCAATACCCCTGCAGATGCCCGTAATAGACTGCTTACCGGCCATTAAAACGACATTTTTGTTTCGATACAAATCTGCTTCAAGCCACTCGTTTGTGAGTGGTGATATCCCACTGCGTTCGAATTCTACTAGTATTGACCATAATTCGTCGATTAATGCGGCGCAAACATGATTCCTATCCACTGTGTAATTGAGCAGGGATTGTAGGTCAATATAATCTTGATCGATACTTAACTCGACTTGCGGCAAATTCGCATTAATTCCTATTCCAATAATCACTTCAGTCATACCGTCAAGCTGCCCTTCGAGCTCTATCAAAATGCCAGCAAGCTTTCTGTTCTGAGCATAAATATCATTTGGCCACTTGAGATTCACATTGTCATAGCCGATCGCAGAAATAGCACGTTTTACTGCTAATCCCACAGCAAGGGACAATCCAGAAATTGATTCATACCCGCGTTCAAATCGCCATAACATCGATAAATAAATGCTTGCACCATAAGGCGAAACCCACTTCCTGCCGCGTCGTCCTCTGCCTTTGGTCTGAGCCTCTGCAATGCAAACAGCTCCTTTATCCAAATTGGTTAAATTACGCTTTATTTCATCGTTGGTTGAACCGACAACATTCAATACATCAATTTGTTTGCTATTGAGTTTATTGATAGAGAGTCGGTCTTGGATAAGGTCTTTGTTTATCATCACTATTGGGGACGACAATTTATAGCCTTTTCCAGTGACCCTATAGATGTCTAGCCCTAGTTTTGAAAGTTCTTTTACATGGTTGGCAATGGAACTGCGAGAAAGTCCAAGATCATCTGCCATTCTCTGGCCACTCACAAAATCGCCAGAACTCAAGGCCTTGATAATTTTACTGCGGGCGAGATCAGCTGAAATAGACACAGACTTGCCTTTTACTACAAGCTAAGACGACCATATTGACCGATGACTTGTACCTCGTTTTCTAGGGCAATTGAAAATTTTTCGATGATTTTTAATTTTATTGTCTTAGCCAATACTAGCAACTCCTCTCCTTGACCTTTGCCAAAGTTAACGAACACGAGGGGTTGCAATTCGTGACAGCCGATATCGCCGTAACGATAGCCTTTGTAGCCAAGTTTATCGATAAGCCAAGCTGCGGGAACTTTCACCGTTTTTTCATCAACTGCAAATCCAGGAATGTCTTCATATTCCGACTGGAGGTTAATGAATTGCGTCATGGGAATTTCAGGGTTCTTGAAAAAACTTCCAGCATTGCCAAGTACTTTAGGATCAGGTAACTTTTGTTGTCGCAAACGAATGACTTCATCAAAGATTTTTTGAGGTGTAGGTGCATCTAATGCATCAAGCGGCGCATAACTTACGACAGGTGTATTTTTTTTAGGTATCGCAAAATTCACTGAGGTAATCAAACGTTTCCCGACGCGCTTTTGTTTAAAAACGCTGTCGCGATAACCGAACTCACACTCCTTATTGTTTAAGTAACCAGCAAATCCATTTTCGATGTCGACAAACTCAACGCTGTGAATGAATGATTTTACTTCAACTCCGTATGCACCAATATTTTGAATCGGCGCTGCTCCAACTGTACCTGGAATTAGTGCAAGGTTTTCCATACCGTGCATCCCATTGTCGAGACAATAGGTTACAAACTCATGCCAATTTTCACCCGATGCCACATTAACGTGATAATAAGCATCGTCTTCAAAGGTACTGATCCCCTTGAGCCGATTTAATACAATAAGCCCGTCAAAATCTTCGACAAATACCGTATTACTTCCCTCTCCCATGAACAAAAACTTCTTATCCTTGAGCTGAGATAGGATGTTAAACAATTCCTCTAGATGATTAATGGTTACAAGTGCCGTGCAATTGGCTTCGAATCCAAAGGTGTGAAATGTAGTAAGTGATTGCAATATTGACTTCCCAAAACGCTCGTTATTAGGGGCGATGGATAACGAGAACCGCCGCATACTTTTACATAAAATAAGTAGAATGAAAACACCCGTTACACTACTCTTTAATGACATTCCGTTTAACTTTGTATGCACAAAGGTACTGTGTGTGTGTTTCGGTTGGCCTTAATTCAGTCCATCGAGTAAACGTCGTTATTATAGCGTAGATAAGGATGCTACCAATTTGCAAACTTCTTATTATTCATTGAATTCTTCGAAATTCTGGTTAATTCCAAGAAAACTGTCGAGTAAGGAAAGCCCTCATGGCATTTACTAATGCTATTTTAAGCACATCTGATTTAAGCATTTCCAGCATCAATTTTACGTCACTTAGTCAGGCATATCTTGCCCTGGAATTGAAGATTTGCGCCTCCTCGACCATGGCGTTGATGCTAGTATTCGTTGTGCTGGGCTTTGAGTCGTTTATTGAAATGCCAGAAGGTTCTGTCGCAGCTCTGCCTTGGGCAATCATCGGTTCCTTTGTACTAGGCGCGATTATTTTTTTGTACATAATGCTGGCTTTCCCGAAAAAGGGATATGCGGTGCGTGAACATGATTTAAATTATACTAGTGGTTTGCTTTTTCAAATGCATGTTTGCCAACCGATCCTTCGCATCCAGCATATAGAAATAAAACGCGGCCCCCTCGAAAGAAAGGTTGGTCTCGCATCCCTTTATGTTTATAGCGCTGGCGGTGTCCAACATACTTTTGCCATTCCAGGGCTGGCATACGACACAGCAACCAGATTGCGTTCATTTATTCTTGAACACAGAGATCTTCAGAAAGAAGAAACTGAAAACGATAGACGAGATGATTGAATCTGATACTGCAGTGAAGACTGAACATCGATACGCCAATTGGACGCGCGCCGAACCCATTGCTCTGGCGTATTTTTTTGTCAGCATTGTATATATCTTCGCGACCAACTTCTTGATTTACTTAATTCCAGTGGTCGTTTTGCAGCGAGAGACGTTGACTGCTAACGGCGCATTTGTTGGTGTATTAACGTCTGTGTTGATTGTGTTCTTCGCCGTTTTGGCGTTGATTAAATTCTGGTTTTATCAATTTAAACTGGGCGAGAATCGTATTGAAATTAAACAGGGTATATTCAAAAAATCGCACTTAGATTTACCCTTTGAAAAAATACAAAACGTAAAAATTGAACAACCATTGTATTATCGATTAAATCAATATGCGATGGTCGAACTAGAGACTGCTGGATCTGTTGGCAGCGAAGCGCGTATCGTTGCTATGAATCTTGAAGAAGCGCATACATTTAAAACACAAGTGATGTTGTTTCAGAAAGAAGCGCCAGCGATTAATAAGGCAGATACGCAAGAATCAACACTGGAATCAAATAAGGAAGTCTTACTAAATACGCGAACAATAACCGACTTAATTATCCACGGCATAACGAACAACCGCGTTTGGATTTTTTTCGGGGCGGCCGCTCCATTCTACAACACATTCGTTGACAGTTTTTCTCAGATATTAACAATTGTTGGGTTTGATATTACTCAATATCTCGACTATGCATCACTCAGTCTGGCGATGTTCTTATTGCACGTTTTATCTCTTTTCATGTTCACAATGTTACTACTAGTCGCCTTTTCTGTGATTGCATCACTATTTGTTTTTTATAAATTTCGCTTGTCTAGGCTTGATGACAAATACATCAGACGATCAGGATTGATAAATAAGCAAGAAATCAGTCTGAAGAAAAGTCGTATTCAACATGCCGTCCAACAACAAGATTGGTTAGATATCATTATTAATCGAGCAAACTTAAAACTTGCTCAAAATTCAGCAGGATTACCAGGTGACCAAACTTCACTTAATTCAACTAATAAGTTAGTTGTGCCTTCTATTACCCCTAGACAATCAAATAGTCTTATTGAAGATGTATTTAATTTTAACGGGATCAATGAGGTAGCTTTTCTACCAGTAAGCAAACGCATTATTATGCGCTATCTGTTATTCCCGATTTTACCTATCCTAATTGTATTACTTGCAATAGTGTTGAGTGTTCAAGCAACACTAGGCATTTGGTTTGGTTATATCACGATTTGCATTGTTTTGGTTTCATTAGCAATAGTGCGCTGGTATAGATGGGGTTACTTCATTAAAGGGGATCATATCGTTATCAGAAAGGGGCTTTTTGGCAAAGACATTCATATTTTCAATAGGCACAAAACGCAACAGATCAAATTGGCCCAAACGATTTTTATGCGTAAATACAAAAAGGCGAGCGTGAGATTTGTTTTGGCTTCAAGCGCCCACCTTATCCCATATATAGATGATCAAATAGCGTTGTCTATGTTGGATGAAACACTGTTGACTCTGGAGAGAGATAAACCAGCGTGGATGTGAAAACACTATCTAACTTAATCGTACACAACAACCATTACATTCTTAAATCTGCTGTATTAACTCGTACTTAAACCTTTGAATGCAAGAGAGATTGTATTATTAAAGATGCATCGACGATTTGCTCACCAATGTTGTTTTTACACTTTTTTGACATTGTGGTGAAGGCAATTCGAATAATTGGCTGGACTTGGTCTAAAAACATATATCAGTGTGTTTCTGAATTTATACATTTTCCCGCCAGGCATAAAAAAACCCAGCGTTAGCTGGGTTTTGTGTATTGGGAGTCTGGCGATGTGCTACTCTCACATGGGAACTCCCACACTACCATCGCCGCTAATACGTTTCACTGCTGAGTTCGAAATGGAGTCAGGTGGTACCG
>JBCDMA010000241.1:0-6167 GCA_038744645.1 Pseudomonadota bacterium
CACAAACTTGACGTAATGCAGGGCAATTTCGGTATTGCTATATCCAAAGGCTTTTAGCAATCCGATTTCAGTGCGCTCAGTGGTGATCAAGCGCCCCAACACCATGTTTGAAAGGAACACTGCAACCACAATAAATATGGTTGGCAAGATGGTCGCCATGGTTTTTTGCTGCTCTATTTCGTTAGTGACAAACCAGTTGGATAACTGATCGGCACGGTCATAGGCGTTGGTGCCGCCGTAAGGTTCAAGCAAGGCATCAAGTTCAAACAGCACCTGTTCCAAATTGCTGTTGTAGCTTAATGAAAGCGTGACGTTATTAAACGCTTCGCGCAAATCGTATGCAGCAGATATAACCTCTTCTGGCACCCAAAAAATACCGAATCGCAAATCATCAGGCAGCAGCGCACCAGGCCCAAGGGCATAGATAAACTCTGGACAGAGCGCGATTGCTACGATGGTAAGCTCGCGCTTGTTTCCTCGCATAATAACGCTGACAGTATCGCCAACGCTGAGTTTATGGGCATCGGCAAAGGGTTCGCTGATAATGACTTCATCCGCATTGGCATGTGAAAACCAATCGCCTTTGCGAATCGATAATCGGTTTAAAATGGGTTTCTGCTCGACCGGCAATGACAGCAATTGCGCCAGTACGGGTTCATTGAAGTCGGGTATATCGACTGTTGCCACTTTCATGATCCGCGTCTGAACGTTATTAACGCCTTCAATTTGCGCGATTTTTTTACCTAGTTGGTTGGGCGCACGCGTTAGATCGGCAAATACATCTGCAAACTGAAACCTGTTGTAGTACGCATCCGTTGTTGTTTGCAACGATTCTACTGTTGCCACAGACATCACCATTGTCGCAATACCCGAAGCGATGACCAAGGCTATAGCCAGCACCTGTCCCCTGAGCCGCCAGAGGTCTCGCCAGCGTTTTTTATCAAGTGGCGCGAGGTTCACCAGCTTAACTCCCTAGCAGTTGATCGAGACTCATTTTTATCGATACCTGCAATATGCCCATCAGCGATACGCACCACCCGATGCGCCATATCGGCAATCACCGAGTTGTGCGTAATTACCGCTGTGGCGGTGCCTAGTTGTTTGTTGATGTTTTCTATTGCCTCCATCACCAGAATCCCGGTCTGCGTGTCCAGTGCTCCAGTAGGTTCATCACAGAGCAGAATGTCCGGTTGTTTTGCAATGGCACGAGCAATCGCGACGCGCTGCTGTTCTCCGCCGGATAGTTGGGCGGGGAAATGGTGCATTCTATCGTCAAGTTTCACCACCGATAGTGCCTCTTCAGGCGATAGCGGATTAGGTGATATCTCGGTGACCAGCGCGACGTTTTCATGCGCTGTTAGACTGGGGATTAGATTATAAAATTGAAAAACAAAACCGACGTGCTTACGCCGGTATTGCGTGAGTTGATGGTCATTGGCTTGACTGATGTCTTTACCGTCAAAAATTACCTGTCCACTTGTCGGCTTATCCAACCCGCCTAAAATATTAAGTAGGGTGGATTTACCACTGCCAGACGCACCTAAAAGCACCACCATTTCACCTTGGTACAGGCAAAAATCCACATTGCTGATGGCCTTGACTTCAGTGTCGCCGCTGACATAGGTTTTTGTGAGCTTTTTACCTTCAAGCGCAGCTATGTTTTTCATCTTTTTAACTAGCCGGTGATCAAGTTTGCCTTGTACTTTTTATACTAGCTTTCGCGTAAAACAACCGCCTTGATCTGCATTAAGCTTTTACAAAAAATTAACGTTTAGATACTAAAAATCATAGGTGACTGCAAGCTGCACATCCATGCCTGGGGCATACAGTCGCTCACCTACTGCTTCTTCTGCACCGCTTACGCGATTGACGCCCGCTAAGTGCGGTTGATACGCTCTATCAAACAGGTTATTGATTGCAAAACCCAGCCCCAAGCCATTATCAAACTGATAGTTACCCTTGATATGCACCAGTCCATAGCCGCTACTTGCTGTCTCGTTGTTAAGCATCGACACGTCGTCCTGTGCAGCGAAGATCTCCGATTGCAGGACTAACTCCCATTTCTGTCTACTGTAGGTTAAAGCGGTTGTTAAATGTCGCGGCGCAATGCGATAAAGAGCTTCATTTTGTGTTTTGTTGGTGGCGAAAACATCAACCGCTTGCAGGTAAAAATCGATATCTTGTACTATCTGCTTCGTCAACTGCACTTCCCAACCATAGAGTTTAACGTCAGCATTTTGCCATTGCAGCAAAGGGCGGCTGCCCATCATCATAGAAATCATATTCGCTGTCATATTTTGACTGGGTTCGCCAATGATGTAATCGTCGATATCAGAATAGAAGACTTGTGTTTGCAGTTGCCAATCGTCGTCTAAAAAGGAGAAAGCCAGATTGAGCTGCTTTGCTTGTTCTTCGGACAAGTCTAAGTTGCCAAGGTAGTTGTTGCCATCGGCAAGCCCTGCCGATATGCCCAGTGGAAACCAAACAAACATCTCGGTATAGCTTGGCGCTCTGTGCTTGATCCCAGCGTCTATATTAACCAGCCACGAGGCGTTCAGCTGTAGCTGATAGTTCGCGACAACGTCTAGCCAGGAAAAGTCTCGACTTCGATCGGCATTGTTAAACACAGACACAAGACTACCTACATTTGGATTCATCATCGCCATGTGGTGGCTGACCTCATCGCCATCAACACTCACTCGAGTTGGCTGCACCCCAATTGTAAAGCGTTGGCGCGCGCTTTCTCGTTGGTATTGGGCATAAGCACTGACGACGTCACGTTCAACATCATTAAAATTTACCACCCTGAACATGGGATTGTTTGGATTAGTAATGACTGAATTATTTGCCTGTTGTTGCCAATGTATACCCACGGCGATCGCATCATCTTGCCATTGTACACCAGCGCCGTAAGATTCACTGTCTACGGTGTTCATGCGCGCTGCAGCAGTCGAGGCAATGGGGCGAGATTGAAAATTGTCCATGACATGGTCATTGTGATTTGAAGACAGCGAAATCTTGAGCTCGCCATCCAATATCGATTGGTTGGTGTAGGCAAGTCGGTACCAGTCTGCGTCGATAAAATCGATGTCCATGTTCAGCGCCGGTGTTCCCGCATTGCCGGTATGCATGTGCTTGATGGACACATCGATTTCATGATCATCAATTTTATGAACGGCTTGAAAACCAACCCCATGGCGGTCGTAAAAGCTGTTAGTGCGTTCTATGCTCGACCCAGTCTCGCCATTGTCAGCCTCTTGATTCTGTGCTGCGAAAGCAAGGTATGTGTTATCAGTTCGATACTGGGTGTTAAATTTTACATGCTCTGCAGAGTCGGTGGAATGATACTGCGCGGATAAGTTGCTCAAAAAACCTGGTTCAGATGAATAGATAGCCGGATGTTCGACAGCCAGATGACCCGTCAGTTTTTCGCTGCCTGCCGTGACCGGGGCAATGCCCTGATGCAGAATGATTTTGGTATTGGGCATTGGCAATACGTGACTTAGTGGAGAGTCCATCGCATTTGGACCTGCACCTGCAATGGGTGCCCCTGAAAAATCGACCACGAAGCGATCGCCAGTCAACCCTCGATACTGCATCACGCCTGTAACTGTGCCGTTCCGGTTGATTTGTAAGCCGGGAAACTGCGCTAGCATATTGCCAAAATCCGCGTCAGCCGTTGTTATCTCGTCTATTGATTGCGTGAGCTGCAGCGGCACGTATTGCCCTTCAACAGTAATAGTTTCGACCCTGTCGACGGCGGCCGCCGCCCATGCCTGTGATATTGGGAAAAATGAACCACAAAGTGATATCGCCACTGCAGCGCAAGTAGCTGTTTTTGAAAAAGCCATAATAATTCTCTAATGTTAAGTTAAATCGTCGTTTTTATGTGTTAAATCAGAGAATTGTGTGGTGGTGCGCGAGGCGCAGAAAGAGCGTATTTGTGAACAAGAAGCTTTGCTTGTATGGCAGCAAATGCGACTGCTTGATAGGCTGACCAACTCGCTATGATGTTGGTATAACTTGTTATTTTAAACGAGTCGTCGTCCCTAGCATCAATATCTGGACAGAGTGCATTAGCGTCTATTTGTTGAATGTCATTTGGTGCATCAACGAATACAAACTCATTGGTCTGCATGGACAATGACACCGATATCCAGCGCATGTCATTACCTGTGCAAATGAGCTCAATATCATCACCGATCGTCATGTTGATGTGAGCCAAACGCGCGTGGTTCATCAACAAACCAAATGTTTGATGCGTCAAAAATATCAGTACGATTGCGTATGATAAGAGGCGTGTCATGCGAGAAATCCATCCATTGATAGCTGGTAGGATATTACATTCTTGGTGAAATGCAACTACACTACGCTGTCCTTAGATTTTGATCAAAAAACCCAGATGAATACACACGTAGCCAGAAAGCTACCGCTTTTTGAGTTTATTACCTTAATGGCACTATTGACTTCGCTTGTTGCGTTGAGCATTGATGCGATGTTGCCTGCGCTTGAAATCATTGGCGATGAACTGAATGCAAAAAGCGCGCAACAAACGTTTCTCGTAGTCACCGTGTTTTTTGTCGGAATGTCAGTAGGGCAGCTAATCTTCGGCCCCTTTTCTGATGCAAAAGGACGTCGCCTGACCATCTTAGTTGGTCTGATTATCTTTCTTTTTGGCACATTGATTTGCTACATGGCCACGTCTATGGAAAGTTTATTGTTTGGACGTGTCATTCAAGCGATAGGAGTATCAGGGCCGCGTATTGCCAGTACGGCGATGATACGAGACCTATATGTGGGTGACGAGATGGCGCGCGTGATGTCCTTCATAAACGTGATATTTATCGCCGTGCCAATGCTCGCGCCTTTGGTAGGTCAGGCGGTAATGCACCTTTATGGATGGCGACAGATATTTTTTGTTTTTGCGCTGGTCGCATTGATCACGTGTATCTGGTTTTTCTCTCGTCAAGATGAAACACTGCCCAAACAATATCGCATCAAATTCAATGTTAACCAATACGTTCGCACAATACTTTGGTTGCTCAAACATCCTGTTGTCATGGGCGCTTCCATCGGCATGGGCAGTATATTTGGTGGCTTCTTAGGTTATCTGAGCAGTTCGCAAGCGATTTTTGTACAGATATACGACACTGGAGATTTTTTCCCGTTGATTTTCGCTATTCTGGCGTTTGCCATCGGCGTAGCGTCGCTATTTAACGGCGTAATGGTTATGCGCTTTGGCATGCATAAGATAGTTACCGTATCTTTGTGGGGAACGCTACTTTATGCTATCGCATTAGTGTTGGTGACGCTTTGGTTTAACGGATTGCCGCCTTTAATTCTATTTTCGGCGATACTCTTTGTCGGCTTCTTCTTTATTGGAGGCTTGTTTGGCAATGTCAATGCGTTAGCAATGGAGCCGCTAGGTCATATAGCAGGTGTCGGTGCGTCCTTTGTCGGGTCTTTTACTAGCTTGTTGTCTGTCCCTATAGGCATCATCATTGCCGAGTTTGTCTACGATGATGTTACACCGGTTGCATTGGGGTTCTTGATCTTTAGCGCGCTTGCGTTCGCTAGTATCAAGTTCGCGTTACGTTGTCGAATGCAAACTCATCTTGAGTTAAGCACTGCCCAGCCTTAAAAAACTGGGCGCTTCTCTCTAATACGCAGTATCTTAATATCAATACGCCGAATCTTGCGTGACTGACGTCTTGAACTTCTTAACCATGTCCGTAGAGCGATTCGCAATTTCGGCAAGTGCATTCGCGGCCTGATTCGTTTGCGTTGCTCCACTTTCAATTTCTTGAGCGAGCTCATTAATTTGACTAGCACTGACAGTCGCAGTTTGAGAAGCTTCGGTTTGCTGTTGTGTGGCATTTGCAACCAGTGAAGCCAAGCGATTTGACGCTTCAATTGAACTGCTCAGGTCATCAAGTGCAGTAGATACTGTCTCGACTAACTCGACCGCGCTATCTGCCGACTCAACCGCCTTTTTAATTTGCTCAACGGATTGGTCGGAAGACTTGGTCATGCGTTCGACAATTTTCGCAATTTCAACCGTGTTTTCTTGCGAACGATTGGCAAGCGTTCGCACTTCATCTGCAACCACCGAGAAACCTCGACCTGCATCACCTGCACGCGCAGCTTCAATGGCAGCATTTAACGCC
>JBCDMA010000242.1:0-6160 GCA_038744645.1 Pseudomonadota bacterium
AAAAAGAATAGGATTTAATCCAGCCACGGTAATACTTTCTGGTATTGCTATTTCCACGATTTTGGCTGCGGTTGTGGCTTGGTTATACCTAATAATGCCGCCAACACAATTGCAAAACCTGACGTTTTGGTTGATGGGTTCATTAAGCAACGCCAACTGGTTCAGCATAGTGGTGGCGTTTGTGCTGGTACTAGTTTGTTCGCTTGTTGTGTTTAAAAATAATCAACGTTTGAACTGGCTATTTTTTGGTGGGCAGGTAGCGGCAATAAAGGGGTTGGATACCTATCGCTTTCAACGCAGTTTGCTTGTTTTAATCGCAGTAATGGTAGGCACATCGGTATCTATTGCAGGTTCGATAGCGTTCATTGGACTTATTATTCCGCACATGTTGAGGCGATTGCACGGACATGACAATAGCATAATCGTGCCGCTTTCGGGGATTTGCGGTGCAGGTGTGCTTACCTTATGTGCTTTGATTAATGAGCATGTTGCAACATCGCCGTTGCCCGTCTCCTTGCTAACGGCAAGCATCGGCGCACCCATTTTCATTTGGTTGTTGTTAAAAGGATCAGCAATGCGATCCTTACGACACACGGCCTGATAAACACGAATTAAAAACACGACCCTATGCTAGATCTCAAATCTGTTTCCCATTCAACCCGCATCCGAGGCATAACTGTCAGCTTTGAAAATGCACAGTGTTGGCATCTATTAGGCGCCAATGGCAGTGGAAAATCGTCGCTGCTTTGTGCAATGGCGGGTATTTTAGACAGTGATGGACAGATCCGTTTTAAAAGCAACGATATTCGCAACATGCCGAGAGATGATTTAGCCGAATACCGCTGTATGTTGCCCCAGCAACATCAACTCTATTTTGAAGTATCAGTTAAAGAATGTTTTTTCATGCTGCATCGCTCTCACGACATTCCGCCCCTGTTGATAGAATCATTGAAGTTGTTGTCACTGCTTGATAAGTCGATGTTTGCATTGTCGGGCGGTGAAATGCAGCGTGTGTATCTGGCGTTGCATCTCACCCAAATTTGGCCAGCCATTAAACGCGGTGAGGCCCTAGTGCTTCTGGATGAACCCACCCAACAATTGGACCCGTTTTTCCAAACGAAGACGCTTGAGTTAATCGATTCTATTGTTGGATTAGGTAACCTAGTGATCCAAAGTCATCACGATATCAATCAAACACTGCATTTTGCATCTCACGTTATACTGCTAAAAGATGGCCAGGCAATAGATCAGGGATCGACCAATTGCGTTATTAACCAGGATTCCATGCAAGTCGTCTATGACCAACCTTTTATGGAAATATGTGAAGATTCGTCACAAAAACGCTATTTAGTGGTTAAATAGTGACGGTAACCTATGTTATTCTTCGCGCGCTTTGAGCGTATCAAGCGTATTTGAACACAACCATTTTGAATGTATATCAGTAAGTGTGAACTAAGGAACAAAAGTGTCTGATTGGCGTATTGACAGTTGGCGGGATAAGCCAATTTTGCAACAACCTACCTATAACGATCTTGCGAAATTAAAGGAAGTAGAATCGACTTTAGCCTCGTTTCCACCGCTTGTTTTTGCTGAAGAAACTCGGCAGCTATACAAGCAGCTTGGCGATATATCGATGGGTCACGGTTTTTTGTTGCAAGGCGGCGATTGCGCTGAGTCATTTGACGAATTCAATGCACCAAAAATAAGAGACACGTTCAAGGTCTTGTTACAGATGGCCATTGTATTAACGTTTGCCGGCAGGTGCCCAGTAACCAAGGTGGCACGCATGGCAGGGCAATATGCAAAACCGCGTTCTAGCGACGTTGAAGTCAAAGACGGTGTGACGTTGCCGACCTATCGAGGCGATATCATCAACAGTTTTGAGTTTACCGAAGCGGCAAGAGAGCCAGATCCGAATCGCATGCTCGATGCCTATCATCGATCTGCTGCGACGTTAAATCTGTTAAGAGCCTTTGCACAAGGCGGACTGGCAGACTTACATCAGGTTAATCGTTGGAATATGACGTTTTTGGAAAACAATCCGCTTAAAGACAAATACCAAGATCTGGCTAATCGTATTCAAGATACCCTCGGGTTTATGGAAGTGATTGGTTTGAATAGCCAAAACACGCCAGCACTGCACGAGACGTCGCTGTATACTAGCCATGAAGCGCTGCTGCTTAATTACGAGCAAGCGTTGACGCGCACTGATACGCTAACAGGCAAGCCTTACAATTGTTCTGCGCACATGCTTTGGATAGGAGAACGTACACGCCAACTGGACCATGCACATGTTGAGTTTTTCAGCGGGATTAACAATCCCATTGGTGTGAAAATCGGACCCAGCATGCAACCTGACGCGCTTATAAGGCTGATTGATGCGCTGAACCCAGATAACATTCCAGGCCGATTGACCTTAATTACGCGCATGGGCGCAGATACGTTGGCGGATAATCTACCGCCACTGCTTCGCAAAGTGAAGCAAGAAGATCGCAATGTTGTATGGAGTTCTGATCCAATGCACGGTAACACCTTTAAGGCATCATCCGGATTCAAGACACGTAACTTTGACGCCATCTTAAAAGAGATCAAACAGTTTTTCGATGTGCACGATGCTGAGGGTACCCATGCAGGCGGCATTCATTTAGAAATGACAGGCCAGCATGTAACGGAATGCACAGGTGGCGCATATGAGATTTCGGATGACGACCTTGCCGAAGCCTACAAGACGCAATGCGATCCGCGTCTAAATGCCGATCAGGTGCTTGAGATGGCGTTTTTAGTGGCTGATCACATAAAGTAAATTAGCAACTTCTTCGAATTACTCTATACAGGTGCTGACGTCGATCGTGATGACGTTTGATGTTGCGCCTGCCATAGGCCGTAGTAAACACCTGTAGCATTGAGCAAGTCGTCGTGCGTACCCTGCTCAACGATCTCGCCCTCACGCATCACAATGATCACATCGGCATCAACAATGGTACTCAATCGATGCGCGATGACTAAGCTGGTATTATTTTTTTCCAGTGTTTTCATCGCTTCAAGGATGGCTTGTTCAGATGCGGAATCCAACGAACTGGTAGCTTCATCAAATACCATGATAGGAGCATTTTTCAACACGGCGCGTGCAATGGCCACGCGTTGCTTTTCACCACCGGATAGTTTGAGTCCACGTTCACCTACTTGTGTATCAAGACCGTCAGGCAGACTTTGTATGAAGGTATCTAAATGCGCAAGTTCGATAGCTTGTTGGATGTCATCATCCGTTGCATCAGCGCGGCCGTATTTTATGTTCTCATAGAGATTGTCATTAAATAGCACGGTGTCTTGGGGCACAATGCCGATTTGTTGCCGCAAAGTTGCTTGGCTAACCTCTCTGATATCGTGTCCATCAATGGAAATTGCACCTTCATCAACGTCATAGAGGCGAAACAACAGTTTTACCAGCGTAGACTTTCCTGAGCCGCTATCTCCGACGACCGCGACTTTTTGACCTGATTTGATGTCAAAACTTAGGTTTTTCAGTATTGAGCGTTTTTGATCGTACGAGAAACTCACATTTTCAAAGGTTACGCTGGCGTTTTTGATGTGAAGTACTTTCGCATCAGGTTTATCATTTATCTTTGGATTTCTATCAAGTAGCGCAAAAAGATTTTCAATGTTGGCAAGGGAGCCTCGTATTTCTCGGTAAACAAACCCCAGAAAGTTAAGCGGCATAAAGATCTGCATGGTAAACGCATTGACCAACACAAAGTCACCTATGGTCATCGTCTTGTCCGCGACTTGAAACGCAGCCATAGCCAACATTGACGTCATGGCACAGGCAATGATTAATGCTTGACCGCCATTCAGCGCGAATAACGAAAGGCGGTTTTTACGCCGCGCGAGTTCCCAATCGGCCAAACCTGTATCATAGCGAGCGGCTTCAAAGTCTTCATTATTAAAGTACTTGACGGTTTCAAAATTCAACAAGCTGTCGATAGCTTTGGTGCTGGATGCGTTGTCTGCCTGGTTTTGTGCCTTAACAAATTGGGTGCGCCAATCAGTGGCTTTGACTGAAAACCAGACATAGCTGACCACTGCAACCAGAATGATGCTGGCAAAGGTAAAACCATAATTGTAGAACAGGATCCCGACAATCATAATCAGCTCGAGAAAGGTAGGTCCAATATTGAACACCATGAATCGCATCAAAAAGCTAATGCCGGAGACGCCGCGCTCAATATCGCGCGACAATCCGCCGGTTTGTCGCGATAAATGAAAATTTAGTTCAAGATTGTGTAAATGTTTAAATACGCTTAAGCCCAATCGGCGCATTGCACGCTCTGTAACTCTGCCAAACAGCGTATCCCTGATCTCACCAAATAAGACATTTGCAAAGCGCAGTGCACCATAAGCAATCACAAGTGCAATGATAACGGACATTGCCTGCTCGAGTGCGGTATCCAAATTGAGATTATCAACCACGTGCTTTAGCACAAAAGGAAGTGTCACCGATGCTACTTTTGCTCCGACAAGACAAAACATGGCAAGCCAAATACGCGCTTTAAACTCAAGTAAATAGGGCCACAATTTATTGATAATTGACCAATTGAACTTGGCCTCGTCATTAACGCGGAAACGTGCTGGGCGCAATAGGTGTTCCTGGATGTTTGTTTAAGAATTCAGCATCAGATGCGTACGTCATGTTGAAAGAGTTGCCACACTACAAAAATAGGCTAATCTCAGCCTAAGGTAATAACGTATACACCATAGTGTGTCATGTAAATCAGGGGACGCAGTGTATATGCGCATTCCTTTCTTTTTTCTGGCGTTAGCGTTGTTTTCTATAAGTGTAAATGCAGATTTGGATAAAGCAATGATAAGTGAATGGGCAAGTATCGACGATAGCGTCATGGGCGGATTATCACAAAGCTCCATGCGTGAAGAAGAGGGGAAATATGTCTTCTCCGGTAACGTTTCTTTGCAAAATAACGGGGGATTTGCATCTGTGCGCAGCGGTGTCCGGTTGAGCAATGTGTCGGATGATGCAACCGTGTATATCAAAGTGAAGGGCGATGGACGTAAATACCAATTGCGCTTTCGCATGCGCGACGATTTTGATGGCGTCTCATATACAGTGGCGTTTAAAACGACAAAAGACCACGAGATTGAGCGTACGTTTAGATTACAAGATTTTATTCCCGTTTGGCGTGGCAAAAGGGTTTCACACGCGCCAAGTTTGCGTTGGCAAGATGTTAATCAAATTGGGTTTATGGTGACGGATAAGCAACAAGGCCAGTTTAGGCTTGAGGTAAATGAAGTAAATTGGCTAAACGGTTCTTCTTAAACATTACATTTTTCATTTTCTCTTGACGTACGGTCCGTTCCGCTCTATTAATGCTATGACATAACAATAAGAGGAAACAGCAACAATGAATAAAACAGAACTCGTCAGTGCAATGGCTGAATCAGCAGACATGTCAAAAGCAGATGCAGGCAAAGCACTGGATGCCATAACGGCGTCTATCACAGATGCATTGAAAGGCGGTGATTCAGTCTCTCTCGTTGGATTTGCAACGATCAAGACGTCTGAACGCTCGGCTCGAAGCGGTCGAAACCCGCAGACGGGTGAAGCCATTCAGATCCCGGCGTCAACATCGGTTGGCATGACGTTTGGGAAGGCCGTTAAGGACACTGTGAATTCATAAACGCTTGTGCGCATAAGGAAATGTGACCATGCGTAAGAGAATCAACTTAGCGAATAGCATTAAAACGCTTTAGGTGGAGACAGCAAACCTTCGACAGAGTTTTACAAGGACTGCTAATAGTAAGAAGCATTTAATTTTATTCGCTCATCCCCTCGCATTTTTCGTTAAAAGCAATTCCCTTAGCGTTTCCAATCTGAACGCACAGCATTACCGCACATACAAACGCTGAAACTAACCAGCACACCTATCACCAGCTGCCACGTGAAACCTAGACTGAACGTAGACGCTGGAAATAAAAATGAAACCACGTATGGCTGCATTAATACGGGCGTCAAGAACCCTGCAATCAGCGCATATAAAATACTCTTTGCCGATCCTCTCGACGTAAACAAAGCGGTAAAATACACACCCAATAAACCACTGTAAGAAAAAATCATCACACTCAATGCAAAGTTAAGCAGTGGCATATC
>JBCDMA010000243.1:0-6108 GCA_038744645.1 Pseudomonadota bacterium
ACCCCTTTCCTTGAACATTGTTTTTTCACCTAATATGCTAATAAAAAATAACAAAACTTGGACGTTGCCTTGCTTACATTTAAATCTGCGAAAATAAACGTAATTAAAAAAGCACTCATTCTTCTGGCCATTTTCCCTTGTTATGTTTTCGCAGAAAAAGAAAGCGAATGGTTTTTACATAGCAGCATTTCACCCAACGGAAACTCAATTGCTTTCTCTTATAAAGGTGATATCTACGTTGTTCCAGCCACCGGTGGCACTGCACGCGCATTAACGATACACAAGGACTACGATGGCTATCCTATCTGGTCCCGTGATGGCAAAAACATCGCGTTCGCCAGTGATAGAAATGGCAATATGGATATCTATCTGATGCCTGCGAGCGGAGGTACTGCAAAACGATTGACATATCATTCATCAAACGACTATCCGCAAGACTTCACAAAGGACGGAGATGAAGTCATCTTTACATCATCACGAAAAGGCTCCTCTGATGCTATTGCATTCCCCACCCGCAGATTAACCCAAACCTACAGCGTTTCAATTGATGGCGGTACACCTCGACGCATAGCGTCAGTTGCCATGTCTGAGTTGTCGCTTTCTCCCAGCGGTAACCAAATCCTTTTTCGCGATGAAAAGTCCTATGAAACGCCCTTCAGGAAACATGACGTGTCGGCGTTTG
This sequence comes from Pseudomonadota bacterium, assembly GCA_038744645.1. GTDB lineage: Bacteria > Pseudomonadota > Gammaproteobacteria > Enterobacterales > Alteromonadaceae > Glaciecola. The sequence continues at coordinate 683 of JBCDMA010000243.1, forward strand.
CGCGAGATATTTGGCAGTTTGATATTAAGAAAGGCACCTATAAAAAACTCACGGATTTTAAAGGTGCCGATCATAACCCAGTTTGGATGGATCGAAATACCTTCTACTACACATCAGAAGAAGGCAACGGCGCCTTTAACGTCTGGCGATCAGACATTGATGGTCAAGGCAAGAGCCAGATAACGTCATTTAAACAGCATCCAGTGCGCAGCCTATCTATCAGCAAGACCGGAGTACTGGCATTTGTGCATCACGGCAGTATTTACACACTTGAAAATGGTAAACCCAATCATGTAAAGATTGACATTTCCAATGATGTTCAAGAAGACCCAGTCCTGCCTCTGTCCCTCAATGGAAGTATCAGTGAATTCTCGGTTTCACCTGATGGGAAAGAGGTAGCATTTATTGCCCGCGGTGAGGTTTTTGTCGCCAGCACAGAGTTTGAAACCACCAGAACAATTACCAATACGCCAGGACAAGAGCGTTCTGTATCATTCCACAAAGACGGTCGGACCATACTATATGCCTCCGAGCGCGACGGCCGTTGGGGGCTGTATGAAGCGAGCATTGCTGATGAAGACGAACCCTATTTTTTCGCGGCGACTCAGGTAAAAGAAGAGCCGCTGCATGTGGTCAAAACAGACAGCTTCCAGCCAGTTTATTCTCCAGATGGTAAGAAAGTGGCTTTTTTATCGGCCCGTGATGAAATTCAAGTGATTGATCGAGAAACAAAAAAGATAAATGTTGCGCTTGGTAAAGAGCACAATTATTCCTACGCAGATGGTGATATCACTTTCGCCTGGGCACCCGATAGTAGCTGGATGACAGCTGATTTTGCGCCAAGGGGTCGATTGTTTTTAAACAACATAGGCGTCTTTCCAGCCGACGGCAATGCGGAACCTATAGACATAAGTTTGTCAGGATATCGTAATTATTTTCCTCAGTGGCATAAAGATGGTCATGCAGTTTTATGGTCCAGTGCGCGCTATGGGCAGCGAGATCATGGCAGTTGGGGCGTTGAGTCAGATGTCATGGCAGCCTTTCTGACACAAGACAGTTTCGATAAATTCAGGATGTCGGAAGAAGAGTATGCTTTATTTAAAGAGTTAGAAGAAAAAGAATCCGAAGAAGAAAGCGACGACGATAAGACAGAAGATGAGGAAGAGGAATCATCCAAGGACGATGAAGAAGACGAACCCGTCGATCCACTTGATATCGAGTGGGACAATATTCAACAGCGTACGGTAAGATTAACTATACATTCTTCAGATCTCGGTGATGCATTTTTAACAAAGGACACCGAAGCACTTTATTACCTGGCCCGATTCGAAGATGGGTATGATCTTTGGCGTCATCAAATCAAGGAAAGCAAAACTGAACTTGTGTCTAAATTGGGGGCGCGCTTTGCAACAATGTCAACCAGTGACGATGGTGAAACGCTCTATGTGTTGGCAGACGGACGACTGAGCAAAGGTGAATTGGGCGACAATGTTCCGCTTAAATCAATCTTTGTAAACCCGGTGATAGAACTGCATTCGCGAAAAGAGCGCGCGTTTATGTTTGCGCATAGCTGGCGCGTTATTAACGATAAGTTTTACAAAAACGACATGCATGGCATTGATTGGAATGAAATGAAGGAAGATTATCAACCCAAACTGGCATCTGTTGGTCACGGGTATGATTTTGGCAATCTATTTGCGGAAATGACCGGCGAACTCAATGCATCACATATCGGCGCAGGCTACATTCGCCCCCGTGAATCTACTGATTCACGCACTGCTGCGTTGGGCCTCTTTCTCGATTTATCAGATACTTCTGGTGCACTGGAAGTCTTGGAAGTGATCCACAACGGTCCGTTTGATACGGCAAAAAGTAATGTCAAAGCAGGCGATAAGCTCATTGCGATTAACGGAGTATTGCTTGATGATGATGTGAATTTATATCACCTACTTAATCGAAAAATTGATAAACGCATCCGACTGACATTTGAGCCAAAACGAGGTGACACATTTGACGAGGTGATAAAACCCATCAGTCTTGGCGAAGAAAATGAATTGGTGTACCAACGTTGGGTGGATACACGAGAAGCGCTCGTCGAATCGCTGTCTAATGGCCGACTTGGCTATGTTCATATCCGTGCGATGAATGATGCGAGTTTTAGGAGCGTGTATTCTCGCCTTCTGGGTAAGCACTTTGATAAAGAAGCGGTCGTCGTTGATACGCGGTTTAATAGTGGCGGCTGGCTGCACAACGATTTGGCAAAGCTTTTTGGTGGTGAGAAGTACCTCACTATGCATGTCAGGGGACGGCAATACGCAGGCGACCCACTGGACCAATGGTACAAACCATCTATTCTAGTTATTAACGAGGGTAACTACAGCGATGGACACGCTATTGCCTTTACATATGAAACCCTTGGCTTGGGTGATTCAGTAGGGATGCCTGTGCCTGGCACCATGACAGCAGTGTGGTGGGAAACAGGGATTTCTGGTGAGTTTTATTCTGGCGTACCGCAAGTGGGTATGAAAAATATGCAGGGCGAATACCTAGAGAACATGCAGACTGAACCCGACCATTTAGTTAACAATGATCCCGAATCATTGGAACAAGGCAAAGATAAGCAAATTGAAAAAGCCGTCAGTGTGCTGCTTCAGGAACTCGATAGCCTATAGAGTTGATGGTTACACTTGGTTCAAGTATTTGATAGGAGATTCTCTCTGAACTAAAAATGTGATTTCACATGCAAGGGTTGCGTGAAAGCAGTCGAGATCATTTCAATTTTTTTCGGATTAACCGTCGAATTTTGAAAAAATAATCGACTAGTAATTTGGGCAGCATCGGTTAAAGTGTGCCGATGTAACCCATTGTAAACAAGGAGGTTTCAACTAAATATGAACGCATTTTTTCGTAAGTATTCTCCAACGAAGTTACTAGCAGTTTCAAGCTTGCTTTCGCTGGGGCTTATCGCTGTACTTTCCGGTTTTATTCATTTGAATGTGAATAAGACAAACTCAGTACAGACTGCATTTTCGACAAAAATCAACTTGAGCGGCTATCAGCGAATGCTGTCCCAACGGTCCGCATTCTACACCACTGCATTTGTGCAATTCGGCAAATTAGAAGACAAAAACGTTGCGCAGAATTCCGTTGAACTCTTAAAAAAACGTCATCAACAGTTGCTATATTCGCTCAATCATCCCATCAATGGATTAACGCGCCCCATTCGATCTGAGCGCTTAAATTCCCTTTTTTTCGACTTACCTAATGATTTGGACAACCAGCTACGGCAGTACATCGATATGATCGAAAGCATATTGGAAAACCCCGAAGGTGTTGAGGACCGTGAACTAGAAAATTTAAAAATAGCCTCGCAATCGATATTAGAAAGATTAGATAAAGTGGTTAAGCAATATGAAGTAGAAAGTCAGGAAGAAATCCGAAATCTCCGTAGCCTACAACTTATTACACTTCTCACGATAGGCGGCTTATTTTTGATTCAAGTGTTTGTGGTTATTAATCCGTTGCTTAAAATGGCTGAGAAGCTCTCTTCTCGTTTGCTAGACGAAGCCAACATCGATCCGTTAACGAACCTCTATAATCGACGATTTCTCGATGCCGTCAGCGAACAGGTGATCGCAGATTACAAACGCTATGAAAAACCGCTCAGCCTTGTGTACATGGATATCGATGATCTCAAAATCATTAATGATTCACATGGTCATGCGGTGGGTGATGAAGCGATCAAATTAGTCGCGAACACGATTCGTTCAGTATCACGTAAGAGCGACAAAGCCTTCCGTATTGGTGGTGAAGAATTTTTGCTGCTGTTGCCAAATACAAACGCTCATGGCGCATTTACACTTGTGGAAAAGATCCGTAAAGGAGTAGAAGCCCAAAGCAAGCTAGATATGATTGAAACCGTCAGGTTTACGGTAAGTAGCGGAGTCTCAGAGATCTTGGCATCAGAAGACAGCATTAATGCAGGTCTCAAACGCGCCGACGACGCCCTTTATCAGGCGAAGCGCGAAAAGAAGAATAAAACTGTCGTTGCGTGAATTAAGCTTCCTAAATGACCTCTGAGCGATAAAGAATGCGCACCTGCCAAAATAATTGAACGAATTTCAAGCGTTAGTGTTGCTCGCTATATGCTTTTCTTACATCACTCGGACGCTTACCTATTATCTTTTTGAACGCCCTTGAAAACGCCGCTTCTGATTGATATCCAATGTCCAGTGCAATCGAGAGAATCGTTGCATCACTCATTTGCAATTTAGAATATGCCAGGGACATGCGCCATTCAGTTAAATAGTCCATCGGTGTATTGCTCACCAACCTTTTAAATTGCTGCGCAAAACTCGTTCTGGACATACCAACTTCGCTGGCTAGCTCCTCCAATGACCAGTGTTTCTCTGGATATTCGTGCAATAGCGTAAGCGACCGACCAATTCGATCATCTTGTAACGCCGATAGCCAACCTATTTCGCTGTCGCCCAGGCCATTGAGATACTCTCGCATAGCCGAAATCACCATTATATCTGCGAGCCGACCAATAACAGCATCCGCACCAACGGCAATGCGTTGTGTTTCAGATGCAAGCAAATCACTGATTGCTCTTACGGCACTTGCCGATGCTTGCGTTTCTTCTTTAATAATTATGTGGGATGGAAGGATACCGAGCAGCTTGATGGCGAGAGGATGTTGAAACAAAAGTACACCACACACCAGTGTTGATTTTTCACCATCGCCTCCAAAATCGAGGGTCTCGTAGCGTTCAGTGACACTCCGTATCGGTAAATCTGCAAGCGGTGTGATTTGAGTACATTGACCATCGGACAGCACATGTCCTTCACCTTTTGGGAATAAAACAAAATCGCCTTTTTGCAGCGTGAATACCTTATCTTCTACTTGAAAGTGAGACGTGCCCTCAACGATGATATGGAACATCATGCAATTCGCCATTTCAGGCATTTTTGCCGCCCACGGCGATGAAAAATTCGACGCGGTGAAAAAAGCGCTTTCCATACGCAGGTTGTCGAGCAACTTACCTACGGGATGGTCATCAATTTTTGTAGAAATACGCTTTTTGTAGTCAAATTGCATTATGGCCGAATTGCACGTTACTTAATTTGGGTTTCTCTTCGTCACTCCACTGAAATCTTAGTTGAATACCAGTGTTTAATAAACAACTACAAATGAGTTCAATCAACGAACATCAAGACTACCGCAATGATACTGCTAATTGTTCTGACGTGATTCCATCGAGTCCAAACTCGAAGATAATGACGCCAAAGTTGGGTCAACGCTGCATCTCCTATTGTATTTTTTAAGCGCTCATTTAACGGGACATTCTTTATAATAGTAACCATTGTGGTGCCAATGAAAAAGAACACACCCGCAACTATTTCTAATACATCGCCATAGAAAAT
>JBCDMA010000244.1:0-6101 GCA_038744645.1 Pseudomonadota bacterium
CTAATGGCATATGATTGGCCAGGTAATATTCGAGAGCTAAAAAACGTTATCGAAAGAGCTGTGTACCGCAATTCACCTCACATTCCGGTACATCAAATTGTGCTTGATCCCTTTGATTCGAAATTTCGACCGCAGACACGTATTAGGGCAAAAGCAGCAACCACTTCTATCAATAATGAAACTGAAGCGATCGCATCCCCCGTCAATCAGGCACCAGAATCAATACCAGCCGACTCGAGCACCAATGATCCAAACGGTGTAGCCGTCGCGCACAAGTTTCCATTGGATTTTAAACATGCATCACAATCTTTTGAAATCAACTTGATTCAGCAGGCGCTGGCGGATGCGCAATTCAATCAGAAAAAAACTGCAGAAAGGCTCGGCTTGACTTATCATCAACTTCGTGGGTATTTAAAGAAATACAATTTACTGGATGCCAGCAAACACTGAAATGCAAAGACTGACGCAAGCTAAACTAGGATTTTACTATCAAAGTGCATTTGTCCTTTTTGTCGTGTTTACTGTTATGGTCTTTACCATAACGGGTTGCGCGCCAGCATCCATTGATAAACTAAACAATGCGTTTAGCTATTGCTCAGAAAGCAATCCCGCGAGCTTCAATCCTCAGCTAGACACATCAAGCACGACTGCTGATGCGAGTGCACACCTTATTTACGATAGGTTGTTAGAATTCAATCCTGATGATGGCCGAATCGTGCCTGGCTTAGCCAGCAGTTGGAAAATCAGCAGTGACGGTCTTGTGTATACGTTTCAGCTGCGGCGGGGCGTCAGCTTTCACTCTACCGATTACTTTACGCCCAGCAGAAATTTCAATGCTGATGACGTCATTTTTAGTATTGAGCGATGGCGCGATCCTCAGCACCCCTTTCACGATATCAATGGCGGCACTTACCCTTATTTTGAAAGTATCGGCTTAGGCGATCGAATAGAGCATATTAAGCGCATCAATGGCTATCGCATAGAGATAGCCTTGTTTGAGCCAAACAGCGCGTTTTTGGCCAATCTGGCAACGGATTTTGCCGTTGTTTTATCTGCCGAATACGCCGACCAATTAAGAGAAGAAAGCTCACCTAGCCAATTGGATAGAAAGCCCATCGGAACTGGGCCGTATAAATTTGTGTCATTTCGGCAGAATCAATATATCCGCTATAAGATACACAATGACTATTTTTTGCCCAATGAAGGCCCTGATCAAATCATCTATGACATTACGCAGCGCAGTTCTGCGCGGATGGCTAAACTCATTACTGGTGAATGTGATGCGGTCGCGTTCCCATCGCAAAGCGATTTGTCGGTTGTCGAAGAGCGCAGCGAATTGGCACTGCTTGAAAAGCCGGGGCTAAACGTTGGCTTTTTAGCATTTAACACGCAAAAGCCGCCGCTTGACAATCCGTTGGTCAGACAGGCGATAGGGCTTGCGATTGATAAGACGTCGATTTTAGATGCGGTTTATTTGGGACAAGCAATCCGCGCTAAAAGTTTGGTACCTTCAACATCATGGGCATACGAGTCACATGCCAAAGAACTCGGGTACAATCCGGTGAGAGCGAGAGAGATCCTTGACGAAATCGGGTTTCCAAGCGACTTTGAATTGGATATTTGGGCAATACCTGTGCGCAGAGCCTACAATCCTGATGCACAAAAGATGGCACAGCTGATTCAACGATATTTAAGAGAAGTAGGGATAAGGTCGAATATCATCAGTCAAGATTGGAACCTTTTTAGACAAAACCTATCTCTAGGCGCTCACGATGCCGTATTGATAGGTTGGAATGCAGATAATGGGGACCCTGACAATTTTTATCGACCGTTACTCACCTGCGATGCGATTCCCTTTGGGACAAACAGAGCGATGTGGTGTAATAAAGAATACGATAAATTGATTGAGCTAGCACTGTTGAGCTCAGACCTTGATGAGCGACGCGCCATATACCATCAAGCCAATCAGATTATTTTCAATGAATATCCAATCATGCCAATCGCACATGCATTTCAATATCAAGCGTTTCGTCATGACATCGTGGGCATGAAGATAAATCCATTTGGTAGCATACGGTTTGACGACGTGAGACGAATAGTGGCAAAGGACATCGAACGTGTTGAAAACTAGTTTTCGATATCTAAATCTGTTGTTTTTCACACTGTTAATCCTACTGACGTTCTCTTTCTTCTTGCCGTACCTATTTCCAGGTGATCTTGTAACCAACATGTCAGGGATAACGCCCGCGTCTGAACAACAACGAGATGCGTTAGAGAGAGCACTAAAACTCGATCAGTCCATAGCACAACAGTTTAAACTGTATGTTGAGAACATTTACCTTGGCGATTGGGGAGTAAGCACAACTACCAATACCAGTATTTTTTCAGAAGTGACCGAGGTTTTGCCGGCAACGCTAGAGCTCGTGTTTTACGCGTTAATTATTGCGATATTTATTGGGATCCCGATTGGTATTATTGCCGGTCTAAAGCATCACAATATTTTAGATTTTACTACAGTGTCATTTTCAATCGCTGCCTATTCATTCCCCGTGTTCTGGTTAGCAATGATTTTTATCACCGTATTTTGCTTACAACTCGGCTGGTTACCCACTTCTGGTCGCATTGATTTGTTATATGATATCCCTACTGTCTCGGGGTTTATTATGATTGATATTGCGCTTTCTGATGTAGATTATAAATCGCAGGCCTATCAAAATGCGATTTCACACATGGTTCTACCCACGCTATCAGTTGCCATAATTACCATGGCGTTATTCATTCGATTTGTGCGACGAAGCATGATGGATGTCATGAGCAAGGAGTACATTGTCGCGGCTAAAAGCAGAGGGTTTTCCAGCGCGCAAATCGTGTTTAAACACGGCATTAAAAACGCCTTAATTCCGATACTGCCAATACTCGCACTGCAAGTCTCAACGCTGATCACCAATGTGATGATTGTCGAGACTGTATTTGCATGGCCGGGGATCGGTAAATGGCTCATTGAGTCAATTTATCAGCGAGATTACCCAGCAATCAGGATAGGAATGTTGATTGTCTCTGTATTGGTGCTCGTGATGACCATTTCTACTGAATTTTTAACACGCTTGTTAGATCCAGCCAGGGAAAATGTTGAACATGCAACGGTTTAATCATTATCAAGAAGAATACTACCCTTCGCCACTTATGCATGTGTGGATCGAATTTAGGCGCTCTCATATTGCCTTAGTGGGCTTTGTTGTTTTATCTGTATTTATCTTTATTGCGTTATTTGGCGATCTCATCGCGCCATTTGACCCCAATTTACAAAACACCAATGCGATCTTGTTACCGCCAAGCTGGGAAGCCAACGGCACTATTGTGCACGTATTTGGCACGGATAGTCTTGGTCGAGACGTATTTTCTCGCATATTGCACGCGTGCCAGGTGACCTTTGGTGTCAGTATCTTGATAGTTATTATTGCTGCAGGCATCGGCGTTGGACTGGGCGTCTTAGCCGGTTTGCTTAGTGGACTTCGTTCTAGCGTCATTAACCATCTTTTTGATTCAATAATGTCAGTGCCGACGCTGTTAATTGCCATCATTATCGTCGCGATTCTGGGCACTGGATTATTTAATGCGATGTTGGCGATTACTTTGGCGCTTATCCCGCAGTTTGTTCATCAAACGCGGACCTTTGTGAAAACCGAACTTCAAAAGGACTACGTCATATTAGATAAACTTGACGGTGCGAGTCCAATGCGGATCTTTTTCAACTCGATTTTGCCCGGTATGGCAGAGCTCATTGTCGTTCAAGCAACCCTTGCGATTTCCATTGCCATCATTGATATATCAGCACTTGGATTTTTAAATTTGGGTGCAACTACGGGCATGACAGAATTAGGGCAAATGTTATCTCAAAGTCTCGATGTTGCATACGTATCTCCGTGGCTGGTTGCCCTTCCTGGTTTGTTCATTTTCCTCATGGTATTCAGTGTGAATGTGGTTGGCGAAGGCCTGCGTTCTGCACTTCGAAACAGGCTTAAACTGTAATGGCATTATTAGAAATCAAGAATCTCAGTTTGTTTATCAAAACGGGCACTGACAACGTTAAAGCACTTGATAAAATCAGCCTGACACTCAACGCTGGCGAAATCAAGGCTTTGGTAGGCGAGTCAGGCTCGGGCAAGTCACTCATCGTCAGAAGTATTATCGGTGCGCTACCAGACGCATGGTCGGTGAAGGCAGATAGAATTACGTACGATGGTCAAGACTTGTTAAATATGTCTCGCGATCAACGTCGACAAATCATGCGACGGGATATCGCTGTTGTTTTTCAAGAGCCAACATCGGCGCTGGATCCGTCTGTTAGGATCAGTTCACAAATCCAGGAAAGCATACCCGATGAGTTTATCGATAAGGGATTTTTTTGGCGTAGGATCCAACAACGGCGGCAAATTTCTATTTCACTGATGCATAAGGTGGGCATCAAAGACCACATGAGATATTTAGATAGCTATCCTCATGAATTGCCGCCAGCCATTAGTCAGAAACTCATGATCGCCATGGCTTTGGCGTCAGAACCCAAAATACTTATAACTGACGACTCGACGCGTGGCATGGAAAGCACAACCAAAACACAAATATTGCGCTTACTGACAAAACTCAACAAGACGAAAAATCTCGCCATTCTTTTTGTCAGTCACGACCTTTTGGCTGTAACCAACATGGCAAAAACGGTAACGGTGCTCTATTGCGGACAAACCGTGGAATCAGGCAAAGTAAAGTCATTGATGAGAAAACCGCTGCACCCTTACACTAAGGCCTTGCTTGATAGTGCGCCGAGTTTTCAAGTGTCTCTTCCACCCAAATCTTCACTTATCGCCCTGAAGGGAACGATCCCAACGCTCCAACATCTGCCAATAGGATGCCGACTAGGACCGCGATGTCCAAACGCAAAAAAGGAATGTGTTGTAACGCCCATACCAAGGAAAATTCAAGACCATCAGTACAGTTGCCACTTTCCGCTGCATTTCCCTCATGTCAAAGGGCCAGATAAAGAGGTGCATTTGTGACGCCAATCATTGAGGCCGAAGAAATTGAATACACCTTTACATTCAGACCTAGCATCTTTGCTACCAAGAATACATTTCATCTCGGTCCGCTGAGTTTTAAACTATATGAAGGAGAGACGATTGCGATCATTGGCAATAATGGCTCAGGGAAATCGCTGATTGCAAAAACGCTGGTGGGCGCGGTAACACCACATAAAGGAAAAGTGGCTCTCCTGGGTAGCTATGAAAATCATACTGATAAAGCAACCAGAACTAAGGCGATTCGCATGATTTTTCAGCACAATCAATCCATTATGAACCCCGCCTTATCTGTTGGCAGTATTTTGCATTTGCCGCTGAGCCTGAACACATCATTGGGATATTCTGCAAGGCGTACAAAGATAGAACAAACCCTATTGCAAGTGGGCTTGCTGCCTGAGCACTATCACTTTTATCGCGACATGATGTCAGATGGACAACAACAGCGCGTCGCGATGGCAAGGGCATTGATCTTAGATCCCAAAATCATTGTTGCGGACGAACCTTTTGCTGCGCTTGACCCATCGGTGCGCTCACAAACCGTTAACTTGATTTTGCAACTGCAAAAAGACCTCGGACTTGGATTTATTTTTATTTCCCATAATTTGGGTATTGTGCGTCATATCAGTGACAAGGTTATGGTGATGGATCAAGGGCAACTAGTCGAACACGGCGACACGCAAGAAGTGTTTAAAAACCCGCAACACCCGCTGACGTCTAAGCTTGTAGACGCACACTTTAATCTGGTATCGAAACACTTTGAAACCTCTTGAATACTCAGATTATTAACGTTCAATTAAAAAAGTACTTGCACAAAAAAGACGACTCATGAGCCGTCTTTTAGTTGTCGTAACATTTTAATTAACGTAGAAGACAAAATCCGTTTGATTCAGGTTTTATCTTTACATCTTATACGATTAAATTTCAGAAAACTTTTCATCAAACAATTTTGCAGCAGCATCTGTAAATACAAAATTGCCGCGAATGTATGTTAATGTCGCTTTCTCAATATCAGTGACACGCGCACCATCA
>JBCDMA010000245.1:0-6093 GCA_038744645.1 Pseudomonadota bacterium
GCGTCGATAAAATTTTGTAAGGCGAAGTGAGCCATGCGAACTGAGCGACCTTATAAAACGCTCGGTTCAAGACTGCTAATCCTCATAATCAAACAAGTTAATAGACCTAGGTGACTTGTCTGATTTACGCTGTCTCTTGGTGGAGCTAGGCGGGATCGAACCGCCGACCTCTTGCATGCCATGCAAGCGCTCTCCCAGCTGAGCTATAGCCCCGGTCTGTGGAGACTGAGACAAAGTGCTACAGTTCCGTGACAGCGCAGCGAATTCTATGGATCAGCCCCATTGATGTCAACGATTTTTTATGAATTTTCCCTTTTTTCTATGAATTTGATCGCCCTATCAATTCTGCTGTGAACAACCTGTTGATCAAGCAGTGATAGCGTCAAATCCAGTGAGGGTGAATTGCCTGCACCCGTCACTGCCACACGCAGCGGCATACCTACTTTTCCCATGCCTACATTTAATGCTTCAGCTGTTTCGTTTATCGCTTTTTGAATGGTTTCTGCACACCAGTCTTCAATTGTCGCTAACTTCTCAGACACAGTAATGAGCGCGTTCTTCGCAACCGGTCGCAAGTGTTTTTTCGCCGCATTGGCATCAAAATCTTCGTACTCTTCATAAAAATACCGACTGATTGATGCCAGATCTTTTAGGTTCTCAACGCGATCTGCTTGGATCTCAATCACTCGCGCGAGCGATGGTCCTTGTGACGTATCTAGTCCCTGGTTTTCAAAGTGCCACTGCGCATGAGACGCCACTTCAGCACCCGGCAGTGTTTTAATATAATGTTGATTTAACCAGATGAGCTTTGATGTATTGAATGCACTTGCTGCTTTATTTATGCCTTCAAGTGAAAAATGCGCAATCATTTCATCGACCGAAAAGACTTCCTGATCGCCATGCGACCACCCTAACCTCACTAGATAATTCAATACAGCTTGTGGCAGGTAGCCATCATCGCGGTATTGCATTACGCTCACTGCGCCGTGACGCTTGGACAGTTTCTTGCCCTCATCACCTAAAATCATCGATACGTGCGCGAATTCTGGCACAGGCGCATCCAGTGCTTTAAATATATTTATTTGCCGCGGCGTATTATTGATATGATCTTCACCCCTGACCACATGAGTGATGCCCATTTTCCAATCATCAATGACCACACAAAAGTTGTATGTAGGGCTGCCATCACTGCGACGTATAACCAAATCATCCAATTCTGCATTGTTAATTCGGATTTCGCCTCTTACGCGATCAGTAAAGACAACCTCGCCCTCTAGCGGGTTTTTAAATCTGATCACATACGGCTCGTTTTCAGGATAGTCCGTACGGTCGCGCCAGGTACCAGGATAGCGCGGCTTTTCTCCCTTGGCTTCTTGCTCGGCTCTTATAGCATCCAGCTCTTCTCGTGACATGTAACAGCGATATGCGTGACCGTCTGCAAGCAACTGTTCAATGTGCTCATTGTATTTGTCAAAACGTTCAGTCTGATAAAACGGACCTTTATCGATGGATAATCCCAACCACTGCATACCGTCGAGTATGGCCTGTTTTGCCTCATCTGTTGAACGCTCTAAATCGGTATCCTCGATCCGCAAAACAAACTCACCTTGATGCTTCTTGGCGTATAGCCATGAATAGAGTGCTGTGCGGGCGCCACCGACATGAAGATATCCTGTGGGACTTGGAGCGAAACGTGTAACAACAGACATTAATTTACCCAGTAATTTTTTAAAGCGCGCATTCTACTAGGTTTATAAGTATAGCTAAAGCAATACTGCCCCGGCCGGTGTGTTAATGAGACACAACGACAGTATCTTTGCCGCTGCTTTTTGCATGATATAGCGCTTTATCGGCGCGATTGAGAAGTGATGTCCTTGTGTCTCTTGGGTCCATTTCCGCGATGCCAAAACTTGCCTTAATGTGCAACTTCGGACTTTTTAGTAATTTGCGTATATCTTCAGCGATCGAATCTGCTTGGTTAGCGCGGCAATCCGGACATACTAAAACGAATTCATCACCGCCAAATCTACCAAGATAGTCCGTGTCTCGCACGCGATTGCTGATGCGTTTCGCCACCCATTTTATGACTTTATCGCCAAATTGATGACCGTATTTGTCATTTATGCCTTTAAATCCATCAATGTCGATAAACACAACGGACAATGTAGTGTGATGGCGCTTTGCTCGCTCAATCTCAGAAGAAAGCTGATTTAAAATACCTGTCTTATTGGTGAGATTGGTGAAGGTATCCCTTTGCGTTCTATTTTCCATTGTCATCAGCAAGGTCTGGTCGACGAATGTGATAACGGCGCGGTAGGTGCTCAATGAGCGAATGACGATAATGCCCAATTTGTAGTGAACGCGGGTGTTATTTTTATCTGAGATAGTGATTGTGTGCTCTATTCGATAGTCGTTACTTGACGGTTTAATCTTTGCAGCGTTGTTTGACTTTGTCTTCAGCGACGACTTTTGCCGTTGATATTCCATCAACTTTTTCTGCACTTCATCCCATTGAAAGCCCAACAAATCACGCATATGCGTCTTGTTGCGCACGATTTCGCTGGCATAAAACAGTAACGAGGCACGTTTGTTCAGATGCACTATGCTACCGCCTTTATTGAGCGTAATGATCGGATGCTCTGAATGGCGGTATAGCGCTCTAAGGTGCAATTGAGAAAGTGCATACACATATGACAGATAAATTAGACTCAACGCGCTTACGCACAAGAAAAAAGCGAGCACGTATGATGCGACACTGATTTGCTCCTTGTGAAGCTGCGCTAATGTGACAGAGTGTGTACCCTGAAACGTATTAGACGTGGTCAAAAGCCCCTGTATTTCATCAAGTGTCTTGCTTATTGTGTTGCCAAATTCGGCTTCTTTTTCAATGATTAATGCGTTTTGAAGATCACTATCGGAGTAATCCTTATATATAACATCAATAATACGTGGGTGATTTTTGAGCTCTTTAGTTAACGCGTCTAATTCGGCTTCAAATTCACTGGTTTTCAAATACCTTGATTGGTTGTTTTTCAGCGTTTCTGTGAATTGCTCTATGCGCGCCGAGTAGGTCAGATAAAACTTATAGTTATCAACAGAGTTATGCTCAATAGCATTTAAAATCCGAGGTTGGCTGTTTTTTACGTACGTTTTTAAATTGGTAAGATGCTTAACCGATTCAGAAGACGCCAGGTAACTTTGTGATACGCGTTCTGATAAGTCTGCTTTATTGGTCAAAAAGAACGTCATATACACCATAAACATCAATATTATGACTAATACAAAGATGCTTAACCGGAGCGCCCTTTTATGTTTTATTATTACGAGGTCCATTTGAATTCAAAGAATTACAACAGATTATATATTAGGACCTTATGATAAAAGTGCAATAAGAAACCGCCTCGCCTCTAAAATAATTCAGCGCCACAAAGACCAATAACGACAATAAAGGATGCCACTGTTGCGTGATGTGGTGATGTGCTAGTGTTTTAAGTAGCATGTAAGTTGTTTCATGAAGACAGAGTTGCTATTGTGGTGAATGCAACGGTGTTTTGATTTTAGATAACTGTATCAAAATCAAAGATATTCACTCAGTGAA
The DNA here is from genome assembly GCA_038744645.1 of Pseudomonadota bacterium. Classification (GTDB taxonomy): domain Bacteria; phylum Pseudomonadota; class Gammaproteobacteria; order Enterobacterales; family Alteromonadaceae; genus Glaciecola. The sequence goes on from JBCDMA010000245.1 coordinate 3,599, forward strand.
TCTAATCCACTCTACGACGGAGTCTTAACCATGACAGACAGTAAAAAAACAGCAAACCCATTCGCCTTTGATGTCAATTCAATGTTCAGTGATTTCGATCCGAACAAAATGATGAGCGAATATGCAAAAGCGTTCTCTGAATTCAACATACCAGGTGTTGATGCCAATTCAATAGCGGAGAGTCAACAAAAAAACCTTGAAGCCTTAGTAAAAGCCAACCAAATAGCCATTGAAGGGATGCAATCTGTATTTCAACGACAAGCGGAAATTATGAATACTGCAATGCATGAAATGCAATCCGTGTTTCAAGAACTCTCTAGCGCCGGTGAGCCTAAAGACAAAATTGCAGAACAGACGGATTTAATGAAATCTGGCATTGAAAAAGCGCTGAAGAACATGGAAGAACTTGCCTCTATGGCTGGCAAATCAAACTCGGAAGCATTCGATGTGATTCACGCGCGTTTTACCGAATCACTCGAAGAAGTGAAAGCAGAGATGCTTAAATCTAAACTGTAGAATGAGCTATTGGATTAATTAAGGATAATCATCCTTAGCACATGTTATGTAACCAACATTTTGCCATCGATATCAGAGATTGTGTTCGCGCCTGTCAGCGTCATCGCAACTTCGATTTCCTTGGCATAAATATCGAGCAAATTTTCCACACCTTGCTGGCCTTGTGACGCAAGCGCGTAAATATACGATCGTCCTATCATCGCACAATCCGCACCTAGTGCGAGCACGCGCACAATGTCTAACCCATTTCGTATACCAGAATCTATCAATAACGTTATGTCCCCTTTAACCGCATGGGCAATTTTTGGCAACGCGCGAACGGTTGACATAACGCCATCAAGCTGTCGCCCACCGTGATTCGATACAACAATACCGTCAGCACCAAATCGAACAGCTTCTTTTGCGTCTTCTTCATCCAAGATACCTTTAATAATGATTGTGCCGTCCCATAATTCTCTAATCCAATCCAGATCGCGCCAGCTTATCGATGGATCAAAGTTTTTGCCGAGCCAACCTATGTAATCTTCCAAACTGATGGGTGCGCCCAAATAAGCAGAGACATTTCCTAGGTCGTGTGGTTTACCCAGCAGCCCAACATTGATTGCCCATTGCGGATGCATAACGGCCTGAACAATACGCCGGAGTGCGGCAAATGAACCGCTCATGCCAGAATGCACATCGCGATAACGCGCTCCTGGAACGGGCATGTCCACCGTAAACACCAGTGTCGTTACACCAGACGCTTTGGCACGTTCCAGTACATTTTTCATAAATCCGCGATCTTTCAGCACATAGAGTTGAAACCACATCGGCAAATTAAGTTGAGGCATCACTTCTTCAATCGGACAGACTGACACTGTCGACATGGTAAACGGAATACCCCTGTTTTCTGCCGCTTTCGCAGCCTGCACTTCGCCTCGTCGGGCATACATGCCAGTAAGCCCTACCGGCGCTAGAACGAGCGGCATCGCCAGTTTTTGACCAAATAGCTCAGTCGTCATGTCCAATTGTGACATATCGTTTAATACGCGTTGGCGCAAGGCTATACGTTGTAAATCAGCAACGTTGCTTTCAAGCGATCTTTCTGTGTATGAACCACCATCTATATAGTGAAAAAGAAAGGGCGGTAATTTAGCTTTAGCCGTATTACGGTAATCGGTAGGCGAAGAAATTCTCATCTAAAATTCCAAATACAACACTTAATTCGTGTCTAGTCGAGCTTTAATCAAACGTCACTTATGATACTCCAATAAACTGCATGACAATTGACGATATTATTGCTGATACAATGCCTATCATAGCATTTAACTTGGGTAGTGATTCGCACAACCGTGGATAAGTTTGGTTAAATTTGAAAGCACTACTGGCTTAATCAAGGCTGCATAATTTGAAAATGATTAAAAATGCAGCAACAGTACTTCATTAGTCAAAATAAGTGGTTGACACACACTATCGCAAATCTATAATACGCGTCCACTTGTTAAAGACGTATAGCGGACGCATAGCTCAGTTGGGAGAGCACCGCCCTTACAAGGCGGGGGTCGCAAGTTCAAGCCTTGCTGCGTCCACCACGCTTTTTTCGAGTAGAATCATATCAAAGTAAGTCATTAGGACGCATAGCTCAGTTGGGAGAGCACCGCCCTTACAAGGCGGGGGTCGCAAGTTCAAGCCTTGCTGCGTCCACCACCCTCAATTCTTTTTCGCCCTCTCGCTAAATATCGATAATCTGCGCGTTGTAATACCCAGAACCCGTGGCGTTTCCCGTGCCATAAAATTCAATTTTATAGTAGCCGGTGAAGGTACGATTCTCCAAATTGATGGCTTCTATGGAAAAGCTGGCTGATTGAGTAACGTTGCCAATGAGCATCCAATTACAATATGTACCGGGAAATTCCATAACGGCTGACAGCTCACTTGTTGCTTTGATGAATCCGTCCACTTTGCCACACGCCGACTGGATCTCGTTAACAGGCGCGTCA
>JBCDMA010000246.1:0-6041 GCA_038744645.1 Pseudomonadota bacterium
GCATTGCCGCTTGCATCAATCAGATAGTTACGCTTGTCATCTTCATCGCGCGTTCGTTCCTCATAGGCAATGGTCGCGCGTATTTCTGCGTTATTCAGTGTATAGACAAATTTGGCTTTATAGAGGTCAGTCACACTGGTTTCAGCGCCAGAATCTCCTATGTAAATCACCGATTCTCCGTTATCGTCCAATCCCTCAATAAAACCGCTCACCCCCTGATCTTCAAGCAATTGCGCATTATCAGCACTGACAAAGTAATTTGTCATGGGTTGGCTTTTGTTATTTAAACGGTTGTATGAGACAAACCAGCCGAGATTACCAACCACATCTTCATACGCAAAATAGACTCTGTTTCCATTAAAGTTATCTTCTGTACCAAGCTCATTATAGTCTTGGGAAATCAGCGTACCTTGAGCGACAAAACGTCGGGTTTGTGGATTCTTCGTTGTAATATTTACCACCCCTCCCATTGAGTTGCCTGAATACTCCGCTGAAAACGGGCCATAAATAACTTCGGCAGTTTGAATTTCATCTGGGCCAACCAATGACCAGCGAGGAGAACCACTAAAGCGCGTCTGAAGCAGATAGTGAAGAGGCAGTCCGTCTGCAAAGACGAGACTGCGCGCTGTTTGAAACATACCTGAACCACGTATGCCAATAACACCGTTAGGATCGCCAACGTAACGGCGCCTAATGACAAGGCTCGGCTCATAGGCTACTGCGTCTTCAGAAGTGATGAGGTTGATCGCTTCAAGCACATCTTCTGTCACTACAGACGTTGGGCTGACCTTCGTAGTGTCTTGAAATAGTTGATCGGCATACACTGATATGCGTTCAATTTCGTCTGATGCACCTTCAAATGACGGTGATGCGGCGGTTGCGTTGCTCGCCGCAAAAAACAAGCAGCAAGCAGTTGTTGTAACTGGGTAAAAACGAGCACGAGAAAACATAAATATCCTATATAAGCTTTTGAAAATTATTTTATTTTTTAGGTTCTGCTGCCATTAGTTGTTGCTACATTGTGAAGCGCACATGGACGGACATATAGCGTCGTTCAAACGCAGAATTCTTCGTGTATTCACACTTAACTGGGTTAAGCAACAATCAGTGACACAGGGTGTTTTAACTCAGGAACTATCTATAAAAATAACGTGGTAATTGGTGAACGCGTTGCTACGTGCTTTTAGTAACAAGCCACAAGCGCAAGTCCTTTAGTTAAAGACCCAACGCTAGATTAGGTTCCATTAGTTTGATGTTTTTAGGTCGCAGCGACAGGCGGTGCGCGTTGCGCGTAGGGGGAAAAGTAAGACTTTAATGAAGACGCAGAGTATTGCGTGTGGACTTCTTGTTGGAACGCGATACGACGCGCTGGCATCACACAGCTTGGTTCGAATACATCGCTCCACTTCTCTGCTGCATGGCTTAGATAACAGGTTGTGGATTGGTTATTGATGTCAATACCGTCTGATGGTGGCGAGACCTCGACCAAGCGTCCATTTTTGTCAAAGTCATGGCGTGAGTAAAAGACTAGTTCTTTCCCCGTGCACACCACTAAAACGTCATTTGCAAAGTCGTTAGCAATCTTCTCTATGTGTGTTGACGCAACAACAGACGCGAGGGCGCTGTTGCACATCATCGAAACACATAAAAAATAATGAATAAAAACCTTCAGCTTCAACGCCTTTACACCAGAGGATACGGTTAACAACGAGCCTTAAACAGACAAACCCTAAAGACAGAGATGAGAATTTTACATATGTACTTCCAATGCACATTCGCACCTTTCCTTTACTTACAAGTATAGATGGTACATCAAACAACCCTCAGATGCACTCACTACTGTCCCTTGCTGATTTCTCAGCAACTATATTGCCCTTTGCATTTAAAAATCTTGTTTGGGTTTGACTCAATCCTTGAATAACGGTGATGGCCTGCTGCAATAAAGTATTGACTATAACTATTCAACCAATCTTGCGCTCCCACTGGAGCTAGCGGTGTTTTTGGCTCAGAAAACGGATTGTTTGGTTAATTTCAAGCATATGATCAGCTTACTATCGGCATGACCTTCGAATTCTAATTGAACCAGGATGAACAATATGAAAACATGTCGCAGGCATTGAAAGTAAACATTGGTCGATGTGTTGCGCAAGACAGTGCCGCGCGCACAGGTTAATCTTAATAAAGACGAAGATATCATTGCAAAACGCAACACTTGAACAAAAAATCGCGCAAAAGATCATTTTGGATATTCGGTTTTACAACGAAGATGATCACCACGCTAGTGATTCAGCATCTTCCGCAAAACGCTCACTAATAAAGCTTACAAAAAATATTGCTGCTCTCATCTCAACGTCTTGTATTGGAGGCGTTATTCTATTTAAAGAAAACCTGCGTGATATCGAGCAAATCATTCAACTGACCAATGATTTACAGACCGCCGCGAAGCAATCAGCGCTTGGTCTTCCATTATTTCTCACAGCTGATCACGAGGGCGGCAGAGTAACCCGCTTACCAGAGGTCATTTCAACTAGCTTTACCGGCAATATGTCCGTGGGCGCGACCTATCAACATCACGGTGTCGACTTTGCATCTACGGTTGGCGACGTGTTAGCTAGAGAATTATCGGTACTTGGCATTAATGTGAATCATGCGCCCGTGGTAGATGTGAATGCCGATAGCGAAAATCCTGTTATCAATTCAAGAGCGTTTTCCGACGATCCAAAAACTGTTGCGGCACTGGCCATTGCGCAAGTAAAAAGCATGCAATCAAACGGTGTCATGGCGACGTTAAAACACTTTCCTGGCCACGGTAATACAAATGTAGACAGTCATACCGGCCTGCCCTGTATCGATCGCAATAAAGAAGAAGCGAGACGAATTGATTTGGCGCCTTTTGAAAATGTGCTATCTCAGACAAACCCATCCATGATCATGACGGCTCATATTCAATATCCAGCGCTTGATAGCACCGAGATCACAACAAAAACGGGAGACAGCATAGTAGTCCCCGCGACTATGTCCAAACGCCTCATTCATGATTACCTTCGAACAAAGTTAAACTATACAGGTTTAGTCGTGTCAGATGCGCTGGATATGGCTGGCATTTCGGATTATTTTACTGCAACTCAAGCAGTCATAAACTGCTTTTCTGCCGGGATTGATCTTGCCGTTATGCCGATAAGGGTAAGATCACCGATTGATTTAGATAAGCTATCTACACTGATTGTATCGGTCGTCGATGCGGTTAAAAGCGGCCAGTTAGATGAGGATGAAATCACCGCGTCCTTTGAACGTATCTGCAAGGCAAAAGAGGACGTATTTGTTCCTTTTTCAGATGATGTAAAACAACAAGTGGACCGAGCGAATGCGGTTTTAGGATGTGAAGCGCACCGAACTGTTGAACAGTCACTTGCCAATGAAGCCTTATCGGTCGTCAAAGGACAGGAAAAGTTAAAACGGTGTATCACCAGCACCACAAAAGTACTTGTTATGATGCCGCAACAACCCATGTGCGAAGCGATGACGAATACATTGCAACAACATGTTGCCTCGCTGCCATTAAACGAGACGAATTTGCAATGTGAAGACAAAGCCGTTTCTCTGGCGAAAATAGAAGCTGCAGATGTCATTATCGCAGGTCACATTTATCCCAAACAAAGCCCTGTTGAGTTAGGTGGTATTGAGGATATTGACGCTTCAACTGATCGTCTACATGTCTCGGTCGACGCTCAACAGCAATTGTACGACTTGTTGTCATTTGCTAAATCGAATAATAAAGACGTGGTGTTTGTGAGCCTGCGAACACCCTATGATATTGCTTGGTTTGATCCGGTATCCGATATCTGTATCGCGAGCTACGCCTATAATGTGACTATCATTGAGGGTAAGATGCATGCGCCTGCGTTTTGCGCCATCGCAAATGCGTTACTTGGGGATCTCATGCCTTCGGGGAATCTCCCCGTTACATTAGACAAAACCAACGCAGGACAATCATAGATCTAGCTGTTTCAAATAGTCGAACAGGCTCACTTCTTGCTTATCTCACTCAATACAAACGATAGCATTTACACACGAGGATTGTAGTCTGCATGACTTACAAAACTGAGCAAGAACAGTTCTGGGCAGGTGATTTTGGCCTTAACTACATTGAAAGAAATAAATCAGACGAGTTGCTGACATCGAAAGTTGCCATGTGGTCAACTATGCTGCGCAGCGCGCATTCTGTGACATCCGCATGTGAGTTTGGCTGTAACATCGGCTTGAACCTTGTCGCGTTAAATCAGTTAAAACCCTCGATTGATTTAACGGGATTCGAAATCAACGAAACAGCAGCTAAACAAGCCGCTAGCCGCCGCATTGCGACCATCCAAAATCAATCCATACTTGAATCAATCAGCATTGATGCTTGCGATTTGACATTCACTGTTGGTGTACTGATCCACATAAATCCTGACTACTTAAAGAACGTCTATGACAATCTCGTCAATAACAGCAGACGCTACATTCTCGTGTCGGAATATTACAATCCCTCCCCTGTCGCTATCCCATATCGCGGTCACGCCGAACGCTTATACAAACGAGACTTTGCTGGTGAACTGATGGACAACTACGATTTACGCCTGGTTGATTATGGGTTTATTTACAAACGCGATAACTGGGCGCCACAAGACGATACCAATTGGTTTTTATTGGAAAAGCAAAACTGAGCGTTCTCACGTCCTATCTAACCATCAACCAACAAAAGCGCCTGCTGTTGCATAAACAATGACCGTTAAGACGCCGCCAAAGATGGCATAAGGCAGCTGCGTTTTCACGTGGGTGAGTAAATCACATCCGGCGGCTAATGACGATACTGCCGTTGTATCCGAAATAGGCGAGCAGTGATCGCCAAAAATGCCCCCGCCTAAAATTGCGGCCAAGACCATTTCAAGCGGAAGTCCAACCGTTTGCGCCAACGGAATACCAATAGGGATAAGAATTGCAAAAGTCCCCCACGACGTGCCCGTGGTGAATGAGATGACCGCACCGGTGATAAATAAAACAGGTAAAACAAGAAAACTCGCTAGGTGCTCACCAACAACACCCGCAACAAAGATCCCGGTGCCCAAGACCTTTAGACTCGCGCCAAGTGTAATTGACAGCAAAACGATGGTCACCAGCGGCAAAAGCTCATTCATGCCCTTGAAACCCACTTTTATTGTCGATTGATGGCTGTAATTGCCTGACATCGTCATCATGCAATATCCGACAACGCAAGATAGAAACGTGGCGTATAAAACGGATTTGCTGCCACTGCCTTGAGTGAAATCACCATCACCCGTCCACCACATAAAAAACAATGCACCCAATACCATAATCAGCATTGGGACCAACATAAAACGGCTCCTTGATGCACGTTGAATATCGATTTCCGTGTCCACTTTTTCCAGTTGCTTTTCAGCCTCTATCATCGGGCCGTGGACGCGATCGGCGGCAATGGTATATGCCACGAGCAACAACGTTATGAGCGCATAAAAATTAAAGGGTACAGTCGACCAAAGAAGCACTATCGGACTGACGGGCAAGTCGTAAACGCTTAGTAAGGAAATAATGTACGCACCCCACCCGTTTAGCAAGATCAAGATACAAACTGGTGCACATGTTGAATCGATAACATAAGCGAGGCGGGCCCGCGACATATTGAATCTGTCAAACAACCCTCGCGCCATAATTCCACTGGCAAGCACGCTTAAATTTGATTCAATGAAAACAGCGATGCCGGTCAACATGGTTACGCCACCCGCGCGCCGTTTGCTTTTGACGAATCCGCTATGAATGAGTCTATCAACAAACGCACTCACGCCGCCTGAGTCACGAATAAAGGCAATCAACGCGCCGACCAACAGGCTAAACAACAAAACCCTGGCATTGCCTTCGCTTGTGACGGTGCTGACAACACGGTCAACAGTATAAATCGGTGTCAATAAAAGCGACCTTGGGTCGGATTGTAAAATGATAAGGCATTCCGCACTTAGCACGGCTATCAGCAGTGCAAGAACAAC
>JBCDMA010000247.1:0-6021 GCA_038744645.1 Pseudomonadota bacterium
CGCGATTGACGTACTCTGGAAACTCCCTAAACGATTGCGTATTTGGATTGATCGCGTGTTTAAAGGTACCAATGTCAATCTCATAATCATTACGGGTATCAATCACCAAAACATCAGGATCGCTGATCAGTGCGTTCCAGTCTTTCGGGTCAACATAGGTACCAACTGAATGCGTGGGGTCAATGTTATCCACCCCCATCGTCACAATTTCTTTTTTAAGCTTTACCTTGGTGCGATAAAACGGCTGATTATCATGCCAGGAAAATTTATGGGATATGGGGTCGATACGGGGATCTTTGTTTAGGTAATCCAACAAAGACGCTATATTTTGTTGCGTACCTGAAACGGTACCGTTGAGACCTTCTGATGCAAGAAGGATGGTACCTCTTATGTCATTTTGCTCCATGAATGCGCGAAGCGGCGCACGCATGTCACGATAATCGTCAAGCGCAACGAATTTATACATCGCGCAAACTAAAAAGCTCTTCATGTCACTACCTATGCGAGTTGGAACGTAAAACCAATGCAAATTAGGGCGCGAAATCTACCATGCAATCGTATATTTCACAAGTGAGGCAAGTTATACAATGGCAGTACTAAGTGCCTGTGACTTTTCCAACGCATCGATGAACGTTTCTGCTAGTGTTGCAGATGCTTCGTCTAATTCATCGTGTTCTTCATGGCATTCATTGTGTTGCAATTGCTTCCGTGATAGCCATGAAAGATTATTGATCACCTCTATGGGCACGGATTCGGAATCATTCTTGGCAGCTAATGGCGCCTGATAGAGCGAGTTGAGCAAGGTAAAATCGCTGTACTTTTTAGTATCTAAAAGGCTATTGAGGTGTCGCTGTTGCGACATTTGCTCAGGCGAGGCATGTATGGTGAATTGCGAATGGGTATTAACTTTTATATCAGCGTGTAAACCTTGCAAATCTTCGACCGTGTTTTCCGGTTTATTATTCATTAGAAGCGCATCTAATAGCGTTGCATTAAATAGCGTAAGGGCATGCTTGGCAGTACTTACAGATTGCAGATAGGTATTGAGTTTTTTTTCTGCGCCGGAGTATTCGCATGCGGTAATGAGTAATGACATTGATGATTGCGGCAAAGGTTTAATGATGTCCTATCGGCAATGATCGAAAAATACTCAAGCCTTGCTTTCTTTGCTTCGATATATAATCACTGACGTTGTCACGAGTGTTGATGGAAAAACTAGATTATTCAAATAAAACTTGCCTTGTCGTCGAGGACAGACGTCCCTTTATGCTGTTGCTAAAGGGATTACTGGCCAATCTGGGGGCGGGTAAAGTGATCAGTGAACAAAGTGCTGAAGCAGCTTTGCGCACCTGTCGCGTTCAGAAGATTGATATTATCGTTTGTGATTTGCATCTTGGGGTTAACCGCAAGAACGGATTTGAATTCTTAGAAGAGGTGCGCAAGGACAAGATCATTAAGCCATCCACTGTATTTATTATGATCAGTGGAGAAAGCTCAAGGTCGATGGTATTGGGTTCTATTGAAAAACAACCTGACGACTACCTAGTAAAGCCCTTTTCTCAAGCACAGCTGAATGCACGTATTGCGCGCGCAACCATGCGACGAACAACCTTGTCAGCACTTTACAGTCAAATCGATCACAACAAACTCGATTTGGCGATACAAACATGCAAACACTATCTAGAAACAGAACCAAGATATACGTCGCAATTGCTCAAGTATCTGGTTCAACTCTATTGGAAAACCAAAAAGTATAGTGCGGCGGAGCAACTGTTGCAGCAAATACTTGATGAGCGCCCTATGCATTGGGCAGCGGTTGCAATGGCAAAGACCAAATTCCTATTAGGCAACTATGAAGAAGCAATCGATCTTGGCAAAAAAGTCATCGAACAGTCCAGGAACACCGTTGAAGCCTACGATATTGTCGCTGATGCGCTTTTGATGTCGGATAAAAAATCTGATGCCCTTAAATACATTCAAGAAGCCCTTTCACTGTCGCCGCTTTCCATCGATAGACATTTTAAGGTATGTAAAATTTCGCGCGAAAACGAAAATTACGATATCGCTATGACAAGTGCTCGTTCTATATACGAGCTCTCACAACGTTCTGTACACAAAAACGTTAACCACATGTGTAGCTACATTCGAAGTATTCTTGATGTGGCCGAAAACTCAGGTGAGAAAAAAGACAAAAACCGCTTTTTACAAGAAGCGCTGCTTACAATGCAACGCGCACAAACCAACGAATCTGCGAATGGTAAAGATGAAGGCTTTAATTTCGGTCTTTTTGAGAGCCTCGTACAAGCGCGCATGCAATTTATCGAAGGTAAAACCACAGAGGCTAAACGCTCACTGGAAAACGTACAGATTGAAATTGAACAAGAATTTGCAGAATACCCGTTATCGATGGCACCGGATAGTTTAAAACTGATGTTGGATCTCGGCGATTTCGAAGAAGCGACAAAGCTATCTAAACTCTTAGGGGAAAACATCGATATGCTTGACCCGAGCATCGCTCATCAGGTCGAGCTGGTAATGAAGAACAACGCCGAAAAGCGCCAAGACTATATTCTTCACAATAAAAAAGGCATTGAGCACTACAGCAAAGGCAGTTTTCATCAAGCGTATGAAGAATTCATCAATGCCAAGAATATCAGTCCATTGAATATTGGGGTTAATCTCAACCTATTGCAATCTCTGGTTAAACTGATCAAATCAACCAAGGGCGCTAACAGCGCTTTCCTAGATGAAGCAAAAAGCGTCTATCGATTCATCGAAAATATGCCGCTCAAAGCCACTCACATGAAAAAATTTGCAAACATGCAGGGTGAAGTGAAGGAAGCGATTACCTAATTCACTCGTTCTACCTCCTTGAATACGACACCTAATTTAATATCGAAAATACCATCGTGTTTATAAATATTTGAAGCGTTCAAACAAACTGAACACTATCCCACAGTTACATAACGAAATACTTTAACAACACTTTTTAACAGTATATTACAGACCCCACTCTCTGAGACTTTTAGCATTACAGGTGAACTTTTTAGACAAAGGAAACCAGTGAAATGTCTTACAAAATTTTCTTTTTCAGCGCTGCATTAGCAGCGTCAACGCTATCACTTATTGGGCGTAATGATAGCGATGATGATGAATTGTCAGCGACAACAATTACTCGCACAAGCTTCGGAGTACCTCACATATCCGCTACCCTCAGTCAAGCTTGTCAGAAGTAAAAAAATAGAGACTGATATACATTTGCGTGCACTTGCCATGGCGGTTGAAACAATGGCCGCTATTGATATGGATATATCCACTGAACTGGGAAAAATTCAAAGACTCGTCAAAGGTGATGCCACAGTATCAATCGCGGGTGGCTACGGAGACATAACAGGGTCCTTTGGTGTGTCGAATTCTATTAACTCTTCGGCGTTTTCCTATACGGGCTTAACTAATGAGGGCTATAAGATACAAAGTGGGGATGGCTTTATCTTGCTGGTTGAGTTTGTCGAGGACGGTATTAACGCGCGAAGCCTTCTGCGTTATAGTCAATCCAACAACCCAAATTCACCTCACTATTTTGATCAAGCAGAACTCATCGAAAAACAAGAATACAAGTCTGTGTTATTTACAGAAGAGGAAATAGAGGCTGACCCAAATAAGCGCATTAGAATGCTAGCGCTTCGTTAGTGGAACAATACTCCTTTGATATCAAACAGTTTGGTCGATGGGTAAATCTTAAAAAGTCGGTTTAATAAATTCGCCTTTTTTGTTTACTTGTCCGCTGTCGAATTCCTTGTGCTTTGTTTGCCAAGTGCCGCCAGCATTGCACCACCAATAATAAAAAATGCGCCAAGATATGCTGCCCAATTCAGTTGCTCTTCATAAAATAATTCTGGCGCAAGTGCGACTGCCATTTTATTGCTTAGATAGGTGAATACCGGTGAAATTGAGATGATTGCACTGACTTTTGATGCATCCCAAATCTGCATTGCGTGAGTAAACGCGCCATAAGCAACCAAGGTGTTTACACAACAAAAGAGTAAAGCAAACCATTGAACCGAGTTAAAAGTAAACAACGAATCTAGATCTGAAAACGGAAAAAGTATGAGGCCGCCGAGTAGATAAATGAATAAGGTGAGTTGTTGGCTCGTAAATGCGCTAAACAAGCGTTTTTGCGTGAGAGCGTAAACCGCCCAAGCAGTCGCTGAAACCACGACTATAAAGACACCCTCTATCCTTTCGGTTTCAGATGAAATGATGACTGGGATACGCTGATTAAAGAAAAACGCCATACCGGTGAACAAAATAATAGCACCGGCCAACTGTGGCCTTGATAGCGATTCATTATAAAGTGCAATACCACCCACGATGAGAAGAAACGGCGCTAACTGCATGACTAATTGCACAGTGGATGGACTGATATACTCCAGCGCAAGCACATTCGTTACGTAGTTTATGAGCAAGAAAACCGTACCCAGCAAAAGCAATGACCAAATACTCCAACCGTGCCCTTTTAACCGAGGTAATTTTGCATTGAATAACACGATGCTCAGCACAACCGCACCGGCAAAGATAAACCTCACGGCTGTTATGGTGTAGGCATCGGAATCAACCAGCAGCAGTTTCAGAAATATAGGGAGGACGCCCCACATAAAGGCTGTGACCAGCGCAAACAGCGCTCCAAGGGTGGAAGATTGAAAGGTTTGCGGCAATAGTTTAGGTTAACGTCGGTTTGCTAAATCTAAAATATCTTCTCTGTAATCACCGATTTTATCAATCAGTTTTTGCTTTTGTTTGTCCGTTGCCATCGACATCAATTTTATCAAGTATTGCTTGGATTTTTCGTTATTTCTTTCAGATGCTTGATTGAATTCATCGCTTCTGTATTGCTCTGGCTGAGTCAGCATTTCGAGTAATTCAGCATCGAAATCTTCATTTATTTCACGCGTAACGAACAAAGAGCGAAGATTTGATTGGTAGTTTTGTTTGTAATCTATCCAATGTTGTCCCGTTGATTCAAACTGACCATAACTATCTGAGATATAATCTTTTTGTTGTTTGTTCAATCTACCAAACCAATCCGATGCGTTGTCTTGATTGCGTTTAGACCAGCGCCGTTCTCGCTTTTCCTCCGAGTATGAAACCCTTTCCAGATACGCTTCTTTCTCTTCTTGATTGTCATCTTCCAACGCCGCAAAAAGATACACCACTTGCTCATCATCTAGCAATTTACTCATTTCGACTAAATCAGGGGCCACCTGCGCACGCAGACGTACCCAATGCGATCTTGCTTTCTCTTGATGATACGCCATTCGCTGTTGGGTCATTTGATCGCTCTTTATATCAGAAATAAGCTGGTCCATATGTTCGATGTATTGAGGCAATTCTTCACTCTTGTGCCAGCTTATCCAATTTTGAAGTTTTTCATCAAAAACGCTTTCTTGTTCAGATGTTAATTCAATATAATCGTCTAGGAACCAATAAATGAGCCAGTCAATATTGTTGTAAGCAAACTTAGATGAGCACCCACCCAAGGTAAAAATCGTGATGAGCAACAAGGCGATCTTTTTCACGTTAAAAAATACCATCGCAGTTGATTATGTTGGTTATCTTACGACAAACTATAACAAAAAGGATTCAAATGACTGCCAAGAAAATTGCAATACTGACATCAGGTGGCGACGCGCCAGGAATGAATGCATGCATTAGGGCAGTTACGCTTGCGGCTGCAAGCGATGGTATTGACGTCATTGGATTTCGACACGGATACAACGGTTTGCTTGAGAATGAGTGGGTGCAGTTAACAACCCAAATGGTGCACAATCTACTTCAGCGCGGCGGCACCATCTTGCACAGTGCGCGCTGCGAAAAATTCAAACTCCCCGAGCAAATAAAACTCGCGGGTCAAGTCCTTGAAAATCACGAACTAGACGGATTGATTGTCGTTGGCGGCAACGGTTCTTTTTTGGGTGCGTTAGCATTACAGGCGGTCTGGAACAAACCTGTCATTGGGATCCC
>JBCDMA010000248.1:0-5941 GCA_038744645.1 Pseudomonadota bacterium
AGCCAAGTGTTGCAAGTTTAACGATAACTTTACACTCTGGTCCAACCACCGTCAAATATCAAAAAAATAATGTACTTCATAAATTTGGGATTAAAAAAGAACCCCTAAATGACACCTATAATCCGTTAGCAAACGACCTTTGGTTAACAATTCATTAACATAGTACCGGATTGATCAAGCCATATGCATTCCGCCATTCACATGCAGTGTTTCACCCGTGATGTAGGCAGCGCTGTCTGAACACAAAAATAATACCGCAGCCGCAATCTCTTCAGGGGTTCCTAATCTATCTGCAGGCACATCCTTCAATATCGTTTGCTTTTGTTCGTCCGTCAATGCCGTTGTCATGTCTGTTTGTATAAAACCAGGTGAGACGACATTTACCGTGACACCTCGAGATGCGATTTCCCTAGCCAGTGATTTACTAAAGCCAATCACCGCCGCTTTTGCCGCCGCGTAATTAGATTGTCCAGGATTCCCTGTAGAGCCGACTACCGATCCTATAGTTACAATTCGACCGGAGCGTTTTTTCATCATCGTGCGCAAAACCGCTTTTGACATCGCAAACACCGAATTCAAATTGGTCTGCATGATGTCATCCCATTCCTCATCTTTCATTCGCATCAACAGATTATCGCGTGTCACACCCGCGTTATTAATGAGAATGTCTGGCATGGAAAACTCTGATTTAATGTCTTCAAACAGTTGATTGACTGACTCGCTAGAGGTCACATTCAGCACCATCCCTTTACCTTGATTGCCCAAGTAATCAGATATCGCTTGAGCACCTGGTTCGCTCGTTGCAGTGCCAATGACAAAGGCACCTGATGATGCTAGTTGTGTCGCTATCGCTTTGCCAATGCCCCTACTTGCACCGGTGACTAACGCGGTTTTGCCCGTTAAATCAAACATAGTATTTAATCCATTATCCTTTTAAGAAAAGTTTTCGAGGGTGAGAGATTTGTCGATGCGCTTATTTAAGCCAGTCAATACCTTACCAGGCCCAATCTCAACAATATGTTCGACGCCATTCTCAACTAATTGACACACAGTCTCAGTCCAGCGCACTGGACTGTGAAGTTGCCTAACCAATGCGTTCTTAATCTCTTCAATATCGGTATAGTTGACGACGTCAACATTGTTAATGACAGGTACCTTTGGCGCATTGAACGCAATGTTATCAAGCTCTTTTGCCAACTCCTGAGCAGCGGTCAGCATTAATGCGCAGTGCGAAGGCACACTTACGGCAAGCGGTAACGCTCGCTTTGCACCAGCGTCTTTGAGCGCAACGGCAGCGCTTTCTACTGCATCTTTATTGCCTGCAATCACGACTTGCCCTGGACTGTTGAAATTCACTGGTGACACGATTTGCTGGGTTTGCTGTGCAATCTCACCACATATAGAACGAATGCGTTCATCATCCAAACCAATAATTGCATACATGGCACCACTGCCAGCCGGCACAGCCTGCTGCATTAGCTTGCCGCGGGTTTCTACAAGCGTCACAGCATCTTCGAGTGTCATTACCTCTGCTGCAACCAACGCTGAGTATTCACCCAAACTGTGTCCTGCAAAAAAATCAGGTTTTCCATGTTGCTCTTCATACACTGAATAACACGCGATACTTGCCGTAAGCAGCGCCGGTTGCGTAATGTCTGTTTGGTTTAATTTGTCTGCTGGTCCTTGCTGACATAGCTCCCATAAATCATAGCCAACTGCCTCACTGGCAATTGAAAATGTACTTAGCACTTGGTCATGTTCAGCGGCTAGTTCACTGAGCATGCCCACGGATTGAGAACCTTGTCCTGGAAAAACATAGGCTTTTTTTGTCATGTCGCTTTCCTTTTTTCTTCGCACCGCTATTGTTAAACGGTTTTCTTATAACGACTAATATTTTACGAGCGCTGACGCCCATGCAAAACCGCCACCAAACGCCTCTAGCAGCAGCGTTTGACCGCGCTGAATACGGCCGTCTCTTATTGCGGTGTCCAATGCTGTGGGCACCGTCGCAGCAGAGGTGTTGCCGTACTTTTCCAAGGTGATCACTACCTGGTCCAGTGACATGTTGAGCTTCTTTGCTACGGCTCTAATGATCCTAAAATTAGCTTGATGCGGCACCAGCCAGTCAATATCTGACTTTTCTAAATTATTTGCCGCCAGGGTTTCTTCAACGATTTGACTCAATTTCGTCACCGCCACTTTAAAAACCTCGTTGCCTTTCATTACACCCCAGTTTTCATGCACTGACGCTTCGTCACCACGCGTTGGATTTCCCACATACAATAAGTCTTTTGCAGACCCTGCTGCATTGATATGGGTTGAAAGGATCCCGGGTTCTTCACTGGCTTCGATGATTGTCGCGCCAGCGCCATCACCAAAGAGTATGACCATGCTGCGGTCTGCGGGGTCAACCAATTGAGATAAGCAATCTGTACCAATGACCAAAATGCATTTTGCCGCGCCACTTTTGATGTATTGGTCAGCGACACTTAACGCAAAGCAATACCCGGCACACGCGGCTGCCACGTCAAATGCAGGAATATTATCAACGCCCAAGGCAGATTGGATTTCACAGGCAGTTGAAGGGAGTGCATAACGACCACTAGTGGTTGCACAAACAATCATATCGAGATCAGATGGAGAGATGCCGGCGGCTTCGAGCGCTTGTTCACTGGCCTTCACGCCCATGGTCGCGGCCGTTTCGCCCTTGCTAACAATGCGTCTTTCTTTTATGCCTGTGCGGTCTGTGATCCACTCATCTGAGGTATCTACCATTAATTCTAAATCGGCGTTGGAGCGAACATCGCTGGGATAATAGCTGCCGGTACCGATAAAGCGAGAATACATTCCTTATTGCTCCAATAGTTCTTGTTCTATTTTTGTTTTTATTCTATCGGGAACCGAAATTTCAATCTCAGCAATCGCTTGTTTTATCGCATAATAACAAGCATCTGCTGTGGCGTTCCCGTGACTTTTGATAACAATGCCGCGCAATCCTATCAAACTCGCACCATTATACTGGTCTGGGTTCATACGCTGGTAGACTTTTTTTAAAAAAGGCAACATTAGTTTCCCAAATAGTAGCGTGAAAACGTTCTGTTTGGTCACTGAACTGATTTCGTGCATCAGAAACTTAGCGATACCCTCACTTGCTTTCAACGCGATGTTTCCAGTGAATCCATCCGTAACAACAACATCAACTTCACCTGCGAAAATATCATCGCCTTCCACGTAGCCAATATAATTAAGGCCATTAAATCCTTTTAACAACACATCGGCATGTTGTATGACGGAGTTCCCTTTTATATCTTCTTCGCCAACATTAAGCAAAGCAACTTTTGGCGATTCAATTGCCTCGCATGATTGTTTTAACACCGAACCCATGACCGCATATTGCAGTAGGTTTTCTGCATCACAATTAATCGATGCACCCAAATCGAGTAATAACACTTTGTTATTCGTGATTGTTGGCAATGATGAAACGAGCGCGGGTCTTGAAATACCGGGAAGTGTTTTTAATACATAGTGCGCCATTGCCATTAAAGCGCCGGTATTTCCGCAACTGACGCAACCATCGGCATGCCCACATTTTACTAATTCAAGCGCGTATCGCATGCTTGAATGCGACATCTTACGCAATGCAATCGCAGGGCGCATTTCCATATCAACCACTTGATCGGAAATCTTTGTGGAAACTCTGCTTTTAAGTATGTCGGGGAGAAATTGCATCAATTGATCGGCAGCTTCTTGAGATGCACAGACAATGATTTGAAGTTGCGTATTGTCGAGTAAGACGCGTTTAATTGCGGTGAAAAAAATATGGGGGCCGCGATCGCCCCCCATAATATCGATAGCTAAGGTGACTTTATGCAAGTCGAATCCTTACTTGTTGATAACTTTTCTACCTTTATAGTAGCCGTCTTCAGTCACGTGATGACGACGATGCGTCTCACCAGATGTCGCGTCAACTGATAACGTTTCGGCGCTTAGAGCATCATGTGCTCTTCGCATGCCACGCTTTGAACGGGTTTTACGATTTTGTTGAACCGCCATAGGTTACTCCTAATCTCGCTTAAGCTCTTTTAATACAGCAAATGGATTGGGTCGTTCAGCAGACTCTACCGATTCGCCAAACTGGATTTCGTTGACTACCACTGTGTTGTCCTCATCTGGATGAAAAGGTACAACGGGTAACGACAAAATCAATTCATCTTCAATCAACTGAAACAAATCAACCGCTCCCTGCGTGTCGACTTCGATCGGTTCGTATTTTTCAGGTAAAAACTCCGCGTCTCCCATCCCCTGCACGGGACTAAAACAAAACGCCGTTGTCACCTCATGTGCAAACGCCCGATTACTGCGTTGACACGTTAATACTACCGAAATTTCAGCTTGCCCTTGAAAGTAAGTAAGACCCTGCGCGTCTTTTGCAAACTCAACTTTCACTTGAGCGTCAGATGTGACCTCTGTAACTGCTTCGCAAAGCCGTTGCAAGTCGCCTTTTAAGTAGACCCCGTTGTAGGATGCGCGTTTTTGCGCGCTCTTGACAGGATCTAACGACTTTGGAAGTTTCACATTTGCCATAGGGCGCGCATAATATAGTTTAAGTGCAATATAGTCAAAGGTTTTACAACGGTTTATGCCGCAATCTATCGTTCTCGCTTCGTCGTCAAATTACCGCGCTGCATTATTGCGACAATTATTAGCTCCGGTAGGGCTAGAATTCTTACAATTTGCACCAGATATTGATGAATCGCAAGTAGGCAATGAACCCGCTTCCGCCATGGCTTACAGGCTATCTCAAGCGAAAGCAAAGGCCGCCTTGGATAGTTATCCGGACAGCATCATTATTGCCTCAGATCAGGTGCCATTTCACCCTCGTGCTGGTCACATTTTGCGAAAACCAGGCTCTGAAGCGAACGCTATTGCGCAATTGCGAGCGTGCAGCGAGGCGTGCGTAGAATTTTATACTGGACTTTGTGTTATTAGCCCGGGTCAAACAAACAATCAAATTCAAACCTGTGTTGAACAATTTAACGTTATTTTTAGAGCGCTTAGCAATGCGGAAATAGAACGCTATGTAGCGATCGAAAAACCATTCGATTGCGCGGGGGCATTTAAAGTGGAAGGACTAGGAATAAGTTTGTTTGAACGATTAGAAGGCAGAGATCACAATACGCTGATTGGGTTACCACTTATTCAGCTCACTGACTTTCTGCGCAATTGTGGCTTGCAGATCCCGTAATTGTAATAAGTCACGGCGACAAGTTACTGCAATAAGTCCCTATAATAAAAAAGGCGTTGTATGCTTAGTGCAAACAACGCCTTTCATAAAATGATTTAATTATTATTCGGATAGAACGGTTTTTAATGAGGAGACACAAAAATCGACGTTTTTGTCACTTGCGCCATAGCCCATCAAACCAATGCGCCATACTTTGCCTGCAAGCTCACCAAGTCCCGCGCCGATTTCTAAGTTGTAATCATTAAGCAACTTACTGCGCACTGCAGCATCGTCAACACCTTGCGGGATAAGCACTGTATTAAGCTGAGGTAAACGCGCACTTTCTTCAACCAACAACGAAAGCCCTAGAGAAGTTAAACCCGCTTTGAGTTTCTCGTGTTTATCTGCATGACGCGCAATGGCGTTGTCGAGTCCTTCTTCGTGTAGTAAACGCAAAGATTCATGCAATGCGTAGAGACTGTTCACTGGCGCAGTATGGTGATACGCGCGTTTGCCGCCACCGCTGCCTTGTCCCCAATAACCAACGATCAGGTTCATGTCTAAAAACCAGCTTTGTACTTTTGATTTGCGGTTTTTTATTTTTTCGACGGCTTCATCGCTGAAAGACACAGGTGATAAGCCAGGTACGCAAGATAAACACTTTTGCGAACCAGAATAGATCGCATCAATTTGCCATTCATCCACTTTTAATTCGAT
>JBCDMA010000249.1:0-5933 GCA_038744645.1 Pseudomonadota bacterium
AGCAACTCGTCACCGACATCATGTCCAAATGAATCATTGACCGGCTTAAAGCCATCGAGGTCAAAAAACATAATCGCAAGGTCAGTGTGCTCTTTTTGAGCGTGTGCAAGTGCAACGCGAAGGATTTTCAAAAAAAACTGTCGATTTGGCAAATTAGTTAAAGTATCAAAGTTGGCCAGCTTCTCCATTTGCTCCCGCTGCAGCAGGAGTGTCTCTGTTTGCTCTTTATTCTTTATGACCTCGGTATTAATGGTTTGCATCATGTCATTAAAGCCTTCGGTTAGCATTGCAATTTCACTTTTACCTTTTACTTCAGTGGTAAGCGCATAATCCTTCGTACTCTTGATTTTTTGCATGAAGGCACTGAGTTCGGTTAATGGGCGCAACGCGTGATTCTGTAGTCCAACAAACACAATAATTACAATGATCAGCATAAGCGCCATTAGCGGCAATACGGCAAGCACGAGTTCTTGTTTACTTTCGGTTAACGGAATTGTTAGGTCATTTACTATCAACAAATAGCCGAGGGGGTATTCTGATTCGCCAATCACTTTAAATGCAATGCTATTGTCATCGTTTTCTTGCATGCCAATGGCGCTGGTGTGATAGAGGGATACTTTATCTGCGAGTTGAAGATCTTCGTTTCGTTGTTCTTGCAACCGCATAACAACGTGACCCACATATGGCAGTATCAATGTCCGGTTCTCGTCGAAGACGGCAGCGTATTCAACATTGTCATACTTATCGAGGCGCAGAAGCTGATTAGAGATGGCAAAGATGTCTTTGTCTGAGGCCATGTAAGGAATGAGGTCGATTGCAAGGTTGTCTGATAAGGCGTCGAGATCATCGACTGCAGACCGACTATAAAGAGATTCGTATACGTTCGTGGCAATCCATAATAAAACAGTACTTACCAATACAATGGCAAATGCAGTAATGGTGACAATGGAGGCCCGAAGACTTTTAAACAAAGTGTGATCGTTTTGTTGGTTTTATGAAGAGATTATCATAAAGGTCTATCATATTATATATACATCAGCATACCTTACAACGGCACTATATACACAAACATGGAATTTAGCGTCTAAGCATCATGGTTAAGCATTATTGAACTTGGTTAAACTGAGCAAACAGTATCCACACTGTTTTTACTGTTAATTTGACGTTACGAACGAGTAAATTAATTTTTTAGAAGCTGTTGATATAAATATTCGTTTGATAAACGATAGAGATAATTTAGAAGTAATGTAGTTTTATCAGATGAATCAGACCACTAGTCATCACGCGGTTTTTGACTTCTCAGCGTTGGGAAATTCTGCCTCCATGCTTGAGTGGTACCATCCAAATCCGTTTGACAAATTAATACAAGATATCACTTCACAGCTTGAGGGTTGTGAACCCCATTTATCTATCGAAACTTTTTCTGTGACTAAAGACCCTGTTTGGATCACCTCTCTCACGCCAGAGTCCAATGAAGGATCAGATGATTTTCAATCTAAAGTTGGTGTTGCATTCGAATTCCAAGCGCAACTGTTGACGAAACACGAGACACTGAAAAGTATCATCGGTACCTATACATGGGTCGCTCGCAATATCTTGGAGCCTGGCGACATTCGAGATAAGGCCTGGTTAGATATGTCAGGTGAGTTGGATGCCTTTGGTACCGATGGCTTGTTGTCAACAAGGCTGACTGACTTTTAGACGTGAGTCTTTGCGGTGCTTGGTACAGCGCAAAGGCGAATGTTATCAATAACCACTTTTTCTATCTCTTCCATTTGCGCATTGTCGATCTTCTCAACACCCAGATGTCGCAGAAAACTCTCCCTGCTCACAAGAAATACAAGCACTTGACCAACTAACGTATGCAGTTTGACTTTCACTTGAATGTGGTCGGGCGGCAAGTCAAGTAATATAGCGACGCAGCGCGAGGTTAGCAGTTGCATTGGTCTCATAAACTGCTCGTACAGCGTGTCAAATGCTTCAGTGGGTTTTGCCTGCTCACGCATAATGATTTGTGCCCAAGCTTTAGGATCATCTCGCTCAATGAACATGCGTAACATACTAACTTGCACAAATTCTAACAGGCTTAGCGCCTCTTCTTTGGTTAAGGACCCCATGTCCTTCGAGTCATCGAGCTTTGTCTTCATCTCAACGATATGCTGGCTGCATTGTTCACCGATATATTTGACCACTTCCAAGTACAAGTTTTCTTTGCTGGAAAAATAGTAGGCGATGGCGGCGATATTGGCATTGGCCTCATCAGCGATCATCCTGACCGATGTGCCATTGAGTCCCAACTCGCCAAACAGTTTGAGTCCCGCCATTAGTATCGCGTATTTTTTGCCTTCGCCGCGTTTTTCGATCTTCTCGCGGTCAATGACTTCAAGTTTTTTCAGTGACACTGCTTACCTCATTATTTTTATAAACATTATTGACTTCAGAAGAATCATTATCAGTGAATAGTTTTTGCTGAAAAGAACGAAACATCAAGTGGCAGTCATCTGCTACTTTTACCAAACACGGAAGCAATACTAGTACAATCACGGTGACAAACAAAATACCGGTGGCAAGAGAAATGACCATCGGGATCAGAAAACGCGCCTGCATGCTGGTCTCCAGCAACATCGGCAATAAGCCAAGACTGGTCGTTAAGGTAGTCAGCAGGATAGGGCGAAATCTTCTTTTCACTGCAGCCAAACACGACTGCAAAACAGTATTGCCGTCGTTTTTATGGCTATTTAAATAATCCATTAAAACAACACTGTCGTTGACGACTACACCGGTAAGCGCGACGATGCCAAAAAGAGATATAAAGGTTAAATCGGCGCCAAGTATAAAATGTCCCCAAATGGCACCGACGACGCCAAAAGGAATTGCTAGCATTATGATTACAGGTTGAATGTAGCTTCTCAGTTGTCCGCCGAGCAACACGTAGATGATAATAACAGCAATCAGCATGTTTTGACCCAGCGAGGCTAAGTCTTCAGCCTGTTCGCGCGATTCACCTTCATAGCTGTAACGCAAATTCGCATAACGTTGTTGCAGATTGGGTAAGACATCGTTGTTGAGCTTAGCAATGACCTCATTGGGCGTCGCAATTGCGTAGTCTACATCGCTGGTTACACTTACGATCCTTCTACCGTCAACGCTTTGAATTTGCGAGTATCCAGATTGTTCACTTATGCTCGCCACACTTACTAATGGTGTTTCGATGCCGTCGGGTAGACGGATACGCATGTTGCGAAGCGATGTTAAGCTCTCTCTTTCGTCTTTAGGGTAACGAACGTAAACGATCACTTCAGACCGGCCACGCTGAAAACGCTGTGCCTCTGAACCAAAAAACGCACTGCGTAGTTGTCGACCGAGCTCTGCAGGTGTGAGACCAACAGCAAGTCCTTCCGGCGTGAGTGAAAACACATATTCTGTGCTGCCTTTTTCGAAGCTGTCTTTTACTTCAATCGTACCTTGAATGCCTTTTAAGCGCGCTTTGAGCTCCTCTGCCGCCTCATTTAGTATCGCTTCTTCAGGATGTGAAAGTTCAAGTTCAATGTCAGGCTCTTCTCCTAGTGGCGAACTTAAAAATTCGAGTTCTTCTATATTGGGGAAATGTCGAATCTGTTGCGCAATTTTTGACTCCAACTCTTGCGACGACATGGTTCTAAAATCGGACGGTATTAGTTGAATTTTGACTTGGCCAATATTGCTATTAGTACTAGTGCCCGCGGCGCCTGCTGGAGAGGCTTCAGTGGATGAAGCGCCAATGGACAACAACACGCTTTGAAAAGGATCGCTGTCGGTTTCAGTGATTTCCTCTCGTATATCACCGATAGCATCGTCAATGGCCAACATGGTCTTTTCAGTTATAGAAAAAGATGTCCCTTCAGGCATTGAGACGTTGATAATGATTTCATCTCCTTCAATGGCAGGGAAGAAAATAAATCGTACGGTACCTGATGAGACCATGGCAATGGTTATAACCAGTAGCGCAAAGAAACCGCCCAGCGTTGCATATCGCCAACTGACTAATGTTGCTGTAATGGGTAACACATACTTATCAACGCCACGTTTTAAGATGCCATCCACCTTGTTTCGAATGCGGGAAAGCGCACCTGCGCTCCATATTGTTGGGCGCGCAAGATGAGATGGCAAAATAAAATACGCTTCAAGCAGTGAGACGAATAAGATAGGGATAACTACGACAGGGATCAGGCTAATGATTTGGCCAAGGGTACCCGTACTAAACGCTAAGGGTGCGAAGGCGGCCATGGTTGTAGTAACGCCTACCGTCACAGGCGCAACCACCTTTTTGACCCCTCGAAGCGTGGCCCATTTGTCATTTGGTGTTCTTTCGTGTTCGGCAAAAATACTTTCACCAGTGACAATGGCGTCATCGACAACAATACCCAAGACAACTATCAATGCAAATAATGTAATCATGTTAATGGAGTAGCCCATTGCATTGATAAACATTAAGCCGCCGAGGAAGGAAATAGGTACTGCTGCACTGACCCAAAATGCCAGCTTTAAGTCAAGAAAGAGCAACAACACAAGAAAGACGAGCATGAAGCCGAGCACAGCATTTCGCAGCATTAAGCTGATGCGATCTTTTAATACGACTGTCTCATCGCTTTGTAATGCCAGTGACAGCCCATCGGGAAGTGTGACGGTATCAAGGTAGTCTTTTACAACACCTGCAACTTCAAGCGTATCTTCGCTGTCACTTCGCTTTACTTCAATAAAGGCGGCTGGCACACCATTGAACTTGCTAATGAGGTTGGCTTCTTCTAACCCATCGACGACGGTGCCAATGTCTTTTATGCGCAAAACAGCGCCGTCATCCAAGGTCGCAACGGGAATGTTTTCAAAGTCGCGGCCAACGTATCCGCGCTCTTGCACTCTCAATGATATTTCACCCTGAGATGATTCGATGGTGCCGGCGGGGGTATCTACTGAAAAATCCCTAATGACTTGCGTCACGTCATTGAGGTTTAGACCGTATTGGCGCAAGGCGTTTTCCGACACATCAATCGAAATTTGATAGTCTCGTACGCCCGTTATACTGGTTAGTGCAACGCCAGATAAGCCGCGCAATTCATCTTCTATTGTCTGTGCCCAGAATCTCAGTGTTGCTTCTGGCGCGTCACCATAAAGCGCAAGTGTCAATACATTGGGTGTGACTTTTGCTTTTGTTATAACAGGCCGTTCAGCGTCTTGCGGCGGAAATTCGCTAAGGCTGTTTACCGCGGTTTCTACCTCGTTATAGACATTGTCAGTATCAGCAAAATCTTCAAGCTCAACATTAATAATGCCGCTGCCTTCAGTCGCAGTTGAGGCTATCCGCTTGACGCCATCAATGCCTAACAGTGCTTCTTCTACTCGACTGGTTATCGCGTCCGCAATTTCATAAGGTGTTGCGCCAGGGTAGGGTACAGACACTGTAATCATCTTCGGATCTAGGCTGGGAAACGTCTCCGTTCGCATGCTCGTTGCGCTGATAATGCCGCCAATGACGAAGAGAAACATCATAATGTTGGCTGCTACCGGGTTGTTTATAAACCAAGAAATCAATCCGCGATCTACTTCATTACTATTGGACATCATTGCACCTCTGACCCAATTTCATTGGTTGTCGTTGTCGGGCGAGCAGTGTTTGTATTAACACTTGAAAGGGCTGTGTTTTGAGGTGATACGGTGTCCACTCGGGTGTTTTGAATAGCGCCATCGAGGCGACCCACAATCGCTTCTATGTCATTGCTGATCCCGGTAACGGCAATATAGTCATCGCTTGTGTAAAGGCGTTTAAAAGGCACCAGCTGCAACGTTGATTGGTTGTCCACAGTCCATACTGCACTGCCGTCTACAACCGATTGAGAAGGGAGCAAAACGACGTTTTTTAATGTCTTTCCTTTAATCGTTATCTCTGCAAACATGCC
>JBCDMA010000250.1:0-5906 GCA_038744645.1 Pseudomonadota bacterium
GGTCGCACGTGAATATGCCGACTTTGTCTTAAGACCTCAATTGCTGTCTATTTCAGGAGTCTCTCAGGTAATCCCAATTGGTGGTGATGTCAGACAGATTCGCGTCGTACCGAATACGATACAAATGCAAAATCTAGGTATATCGCTCATCCAGTTGCATGAAGCCATCGAGGATTTTGCACAAAATACTGGTGGCGGATTTATTGATATCAACAACCGAGAACACTTAATACGCATTCAAGGTAAAACACTTGCTCTAGCAGATCTGAAGACGCTCGCTGTGGCATGGCAAGGACAGCGACCGATTTATCTCTCTCAAATTGCGGACGTAAGCTTTGCAGTTGGCGTGAAAAGAGGCGATGGTGGATACAATGGACTCCCCGCGGTTATTATTAGTGTCCAGAAACAACCAGGCGCCGATACGGTTGCACTCACATCTCAGATAGAAGATGCGTTAGATGGAATGGCCGCAGGCTTGCCCGACGGTGTACTCGCCCCTGAAGTACTGTTTCGTCAAGCGGATTTTATTCAGGCATCGGTTGATAACATAACTGAGGCATTGCGAGATGGTGCCATTCTTGTTGTCATTATATTGTTTCTTTTCTTGCTATCTGCAAGAACGACATTCATTTCACTTTTAGCCATCCCGCTTTCACTTGCTATTACCGTGCTGGTGTTCAAATGGCTGGGTCAAAGTATCAACGTAATGACACTTGGGGGGCTTGCGATTGCTATTGGCGAGTTGGTTGATGATTCCATTGTCGATGTCGAAAACATATTGCGACGGCTCAAGCAAAATAATCGTCTTCTCTTACCAAAACCCATTTTTCATGTGGTTTGGAAAGCAAGTATAGAAGTGAGATCGGGGATCGTTTATGCCACTTTTATCGTTGTGTTGGTGTTCATTCCCTTATTTGCATTACCAGGCATTGAGGGTCGCTTATTCGGCCCATTAGGCGTTGCCTATATCGTTGCCATATTAGGCTCTTTGCTGGTTTCGATGACAGTAACTCCTGTGTTGTGTTTTTACTTGTTGCCTCACATGAAACAGATCCACGAAGGTGACAGTTGGATTATTAACAAGCTAAAAACGTTGCAATACTATTGGTTGAACTGGTCACTTCCAAAGTGTCGATCCTTGCTACTCATTTCAGCAGTCATTGCACTGATAAGTGCTTCTTCGGTGGCTTTTTTTCCAAGGGCATTTTTGCCATCTTTTAATGAAGGCTCGCTCGTGTTGGGCATGATTTTTCAGCCTTCAACATCGCTTCAACAATCTAACCAAATGGGTAAACTGGCGGAAGAATTAGTATTAACTATTCCAGAAGTCGCAGGTGTAGGCAGACGAACGGGACGCGCCGAACTAGATGAACATGCTCAGGGTGTTAACGCATCCGAGATAGATATTGATCTGGTTAAATCAGAACGATCCCGCGATGAGATCCTTACTGAAATTCGCGAAAAACTTTCTGTGATCCCCGCTCAAATTGCGCTAGGGCAACCGATTTCACACCGTTTAGACCATCTACTTTCAGGTGTTCGTGCACAACTCGCAGTAAAAATTTACGGAAACGGTTTCGAGGAAATGCGAAATACCGCACAACAAGTTGAGCAATCCTTTTCTAACATAGAGGGGCTTGTCGATATCAATGTTGAGAAACAAGTTCTTATTCCGCAAGTCACTGTAAAGCTGGATCACAAGATGCTCTCACAACATGGGCTCTCTCCAGGCAACGCTCTGCGGCAAATATCAATGTTGACGGAGGGGAAAAAGGTCGTTGAAATCGTAGATGGGCCAAAGCGCTATCCATTGATAATCCGCCTTAATGACGAACAACGAAACCCCAACGCTATCAAAAACCTATTCATAGATTCACCGATGGGCAGTATTCCGGTTTCTTTAGTTGCTGACGTATCGAGTGAAGATGGACCAAATCAAGTATTGCGTGAAAACGGTAGGCGAAGAATTGCTGTTTATGCAAATAACGAAAATGTAGATGTCAGCCAAGTATATGCTCAAGTTCGAGAAGCAGTAATGGAAATCGATTTACCTTCTGACAGCTTTGTCAGTATCGAAGGACAATTTTTGGCGCAACAACAAGCGATGAGAATGCTAATCGGGCTTTCTTTCCTTTCGTTCGCTTTGATTTTTATGGTGCTCTTTATGCGTTACCACTCTTTTGTACTGGCGGCCATAATCATGTGTAGTCTTCCGATGGCGCTGGTCGGCGCTGTGGCAGCTATGTGGATAACACAGACGCCTTTATCAGTAGCGTCGATTGTTGGCTTCATTACGTTGACGGGGATAGCGTCGCGCAATGGATTGCTCAAAATAAGCCATTACTTGAATCTAATCAAACACGAAGGCGAGTCATTTGGCACACAACTTGTCATCCGTGGCGCGCAAGAGCGACTTGCGCCTGTCATGATGACGTCCATGGTAACTGCATTTGCGCTTATCCCTCTTTTAATGGCAGCAGATGAGCCCGGTAAAGAAATATTACATCCTGTCGCTGTTGTAATTTTTTCTGGTCTAGTGACTTCAACCATATTGGACACGTTACTGACGCCACTTCTCTATCATCTTTTTGGGCGCTCAGCCACTGAACACTGGCAACAGAGAAATTCGGATGCGTAACGTAAATTCATTAAATAAGTGAGGAAAATATGAAACAAATAACGCTGAATAAAGCAGTTTTCGCGCTTTTAGCGGGCGCGTTTATATGGGTACCGAATGCAATAGGGCACGAAATGCTAAAGCCGAAAAATGGCGGTATCGTTCAAGAAGAGCATGATCTTGTGTTTGAACTTGTGCGAGAAGCAGATAGAGCCAGCTTGTTCGTTCGCGATCACGACCATGATGCACCGGTGAATACAAAAGACATGACAGGTAGCCTTATCATATTGGCCTCGGGTAAGAAAACAGAATTCCCGCTAGTTCATATTGAGTCCAACAAAATGATAGCTGATGTTGTGTTGGTAGATGGATCTAAAGTGCTGGTTAAAGTAAAAGAAGAAGGGCACCACGTCATTACCGTTCGCTATAGTTTTTGATTCACTCTCTTTCTAGCGAAGCGATACTGTTTGTCGTTACTTCTAGCTCCTCTGAAAGCTGTTGTAGAAGCAGGTCTATCTTTGTCGATGTGATTGCTTGACTGATATCACTCGCCTTTGCGATTTCAGATTTTAGATGTGTTTCAAGATCTTTTGCTATTGCTGATACTTTATCCGCCCCCACATTGGCAGAGCTGCCTTTTAGTGTGTGAGTGAGGCGCACAAGTTCATCTGGATTTTGCTGACGTTGTTCTTGTTGAAAATCTTCAACAAATGAGCATTGTTGTTTTTTATACATCAATAATATTTTTTTGAGTAGTGGCCAATTCCCGCTCATTCTTTTCAATGCCGCTTCGATATCAACGCCGTCTAGTTCAGGTACGTCATGTTCTTCTGCTGTTGCCGAATTGTCGCTGTTGTTATCGGCATTTTCAGTCGTTCTATCTTCATTAATTTCGTCGTAATCAAGGTAGTCTGCCAGTACACCAAAGAGTATGTTTGGATCGATAGGTTTGGTTACATGATTGTTCATGCCTGCATCAAGGCTCTTTTCACGATCGCCTTTCAAACTGTGAGCTGTCATTGCAATGATGGGTAACTCTGTGTACTTATCACCAAGTTGTCTTATTGTTTGGGTCGCGGTAAGGCCGTCCATGACGGGCATTTGTATGTCCATCAGTACTAACGAAAATCTATCCGTTTTGACCAGATCCATACCTTGCTGCCCATTTTCTGCGATGGTGACGTTCAGGTTGACAAGTTTTAAGATCTCTTTTGCGACTTCCTGGTTGGTAGCGTTATCTTCAACCAGTAATAAGTGTTGGCCTTTAAACTTGATTTTATCAAAGGCGCTTTTTGACGAAATTGAGATGGCGTTCAGACCGAATATCGGCGCAATGGTGTTATATAACTCTGATTGTTTATACGGCAAAGACAATTGTATGAAGTCAGTCAGGGTACTGTTGGCAATGCCATTTTGCGTCAATACAATGACTTCGAAATTACAAAACTCCTTCAAAAAGGACTTTAGGAGCTCACAATCTTCAAAAATGCTCTCTTCGATAAGCATCAAATCGATATCGTCATCTTCTAATCGCGTGAGAAGGGCTTCGCTATCCCCAAAGATTTCAGCAGATCCCAACCGCCAGCTGGTGATAAGTGAAGACAACATTTGTTGATTGAGTGGATGCTTGGCGGCAATCACAACGGTATTTGACAAACAAGTGAGGCTATCATCGAAATGTTTACTGCTGCATTCTGATACAAGCGGCAGACTGACAGAAAACGTAGAACCCTGATTTATTTCCGATTTAACTTCAATGTTGCCGCCCATCAGCTTAACTAGGTGATGGCAGATACTCAATCCTAACCCCGTGCCGCCAAACTTTCTTGTTGTGCTTTCATCCGCTTGAGAGAATGCAGAAAAAATCTTGTCGACCTGATGTTCTTCTATGCCAACGCCAGTATCCGTGACATTCACGTGAAGGCGGTTTTTCTGATAGAAGGCTTTGACCACAACTTCGCCAAAATCCGTGAATTTAATCGCATTTGAGATGATGTTCGAGATCACCTGTTGAATGCGCGTCGGATCGCCAGTCAAGGTGCTCGGCAAACTCGGTGGAAACACTGTGATCAATTCAATACGTTTGTGCTGTGCCTGCGTAAAAAATGGTTGCGTCACCGATTCGAGCAATTCGATCGGTGTGAATGCAACATTCTCAATTTCAAGTTTGTCCGCTTCGAGCTTTGTAAAATCGAGGATGTCGTTAATTATCTTAAGCAGCAGTTCGCCTGAGTGTGAGGCTGTGCTGACAAGCTTTTGTCCTCTCGGAGACAAGTCGCTTTCTTTTAGTAAGTTGAGCATGCCAAGTACGCCATTCATGGGCGTGCGAAGTTCATGAGACATATTGGCCAAAAAGTCGCTTTTTACGCGCGAAAGTCGGATTGCTTCATCGCGCGCTTGCGCCAAATCGGCAGTGCGGTCTTCTACTTTGCGTTCGAGCGTCTCCGTCAGCTCTTTTAGGCTGCTATTGAGCTTAAATAGCTCTCTGCTCTTATCTTCCAGAAGCTGTTCCGCCTCTTTTCGAGACGCTTTTTCCCGCTTGTAGCGGGCTTTGTAGCGTTCTATCTCATCACTCATACCGGGTTCAGTGTTTGGTTATTTTAAAAACCACTTTTTGTTGTTCATTGGTTGATAGGTCTTCTCTTTCAATCACCATATCTTCTTTGTAATACTTTGACGTTCCTTCAATCAAACCTTCGGCCAGATCGGCGAATTGACGCGTTGATTCATAGATTAAGTTCATCGTGTTTTCACCTGTTACTTCGAAACTGAATTTCGGTAATTCTGCGTCGGGGTAGAGCTTGTACACTTCAACGTGGATATGATCATCAATTCTTTTTAGAAAACTAAAGGTGTCTGAACACTCTTCAAAAAAAGCTGAAAATTTAGTTGAGAATATCTTTGCGAGATGCAGGCCGAAAGTTTTGACAAGACCTGGCACGGGCATGTCTGTTTTTTCACTTAGCGAAATAACAAGGGTTACCAAGTCATTGTGATCATAGGTGCCAACAGAGGTATATGCGCCACCTGAAGAGAGTTTATCTGCATTCTCATCTAAGATGTCATCTAGCATGTCATCGCCGAAAACCTCTTCGATCATTTCGGTAAATTCGTCAAATACTATGCCTTTCATTTTCTCTCTCCAGCTGTGTTGTGTAACCCATGATGCATATTGAACAGCTAAACGATTTGAGTCAGGGTAAATAGGCGGTGAGTTTGTCTTTTAACTGCCCGAGACTCACCGGCTTGACGACATACCCTGTGACACCCGCCTTTATCGCTTTGATTA
>JBCDMA010000251.1:0-5874 GCA_038744645.1 Pseudomonadota bacterium
ACTGAAAACTTTCAGTTCGACTTTCAGTTCGACTGACATTCAAATTCATGCCCAATTATAAATACGTAAAATGATATTTTGATGAAACATGGTATAGACTCGCAGTCGCTATTGTCCTTCTGCCGTCAAGGAAGTGCAATGAAGATTACGTAGTAATTTAAATCATTACGTATAATTTCGTTGACCTTATTTAACTTATTCACCCGCGGCGTGTTTATCCGCGTGATAACTTGAACGTACCATTGGACCACAGGCTGCGTGTGAGAAGCCAATTTCTTTCGCAAAGTGCCCTAGCTGATCAAACTCTTTTGGTGTCACATACCGTTTTACCGGGTAATGATGTTTGCTTGGCTGTAGGTATTGGCCTAACGTCAACATGTCAACGTCATGTCTGCGCAAATCACTTAGGACGATTTGCATTTCTTCAGCAGTTTCGCCCATGCCCATCATCAGGCCTGATTTAGTTGGAATGTCTGGGTGTTGCTGTTTAAATTTTTGCAGCAGTTGCAGTGACCAATTATAGTTGGCACCAGGGCGGCACTCTCTGTAAAGCCGAGGTATTGTCTCTAAGTTGTGATTGAATACATCGGGTGTACCGGCTTTAAAAATATCCAATGCCCGATCCATTCGTCCTCTAAAATCAGGCACTAACACTTCTATCTTTGTTTTAGGGCTATGTTCGCGAATTGCATTTATACAGTCGACAAAATGCTTAGCGCCACCGTCGCGAAGATCATCTCTATCAACAGATGTAATGACCACATACTTCAGATCCATTTCAGCTATCGTCGTTGCAAGTTTGAGCGGTTCCTCTGCACTGGGTGGTAATGGCTTACCATGTGCAACATCACAAAATGGACAACGCCGAGTACAAATGTCACCGAGGATCATGAACGTCGCAGTGCCATGATTAAAGCATTCTGACAAATTGGGGCAGCTTGCTTCCTCGCATACGCTGTGCAGTTTATTTTTACGTAGTGTTTTTTTGATGTGTTCGATGCGATCGGTAGCGCGTGGCAGTTTTATTTTTATCCATTCTGGCTTTCGAAGCATCTGTTCCTTTTCGGTAGGAATGATGGTAATTGGGATGTGTTTTACTTTCTCATCATCGCGAAGCTTTATCCCTGCTTGCGCTTTCGTATTATTCATCAAGGCTTTCTCTACATTCTGTTACGTTGAGATCTAAAATGCTGCAAAACGCCTGCACGACTTCTTCCTGGGCAGTCTCGATATCTGTAGGGCCTGCAACCGATGTGCAGTCTACCATTTCAAGACCCTCGTAGCCACAGGGATTAATGCGTTGAAAAGGGGCAAGATCCATATCCACATTAAATGCTAAACCGTGAAATGACGCGCCTCTTCGAATTCTAAGTCCAACAGAACAAATCTTCTTTTCGTTTACATACACACCAGGCGCATCCGCTTTTGCATATGCAGATGTGCCATATTTTTCCAAGGTATCTACTATCGATTTTTCAAGCGCATTTACAAGTTTTCTCACACCTAAACGTGCGCGTTTAACGTCCAAAAGAGTGTACATCATTAGCTGCCCAGGCCCGTGGTAGGTGATTTGTCCACCTCTATCAACGGGGATAACGGGAATGTCGCCAGGGTTTAAAATGTGTTCTTGCTTGCCTGCTTGGCCTTGAGTGAATACTGGAAAATGCTGACACAACCATATTTCGTCAGGTGTATCCGGTGTTCTGCTATCGGTAAACAACTTCATGCGTTCCCATATGGGCAAATACGTTTGTAAACCGAGTTTTCTGACAATTAACTGCATAAACAGAGACCTACAGAACAACCCTTACTATGTCTATATTTGCAAGTTCGGTATAGATTGTTTCCATATGCTCTTTGCTGGTCACTTTGACTGCGACACTTACGGCGTGGTAATTACCTTTGCTGCTAGGGCGAACCGTTGGCGTATACTCATCAGGCGCGTGTTCTTGCAAGCATGCAACAACTAAATCAGGAAGTTCTGGCTTAGCTAAGCCCATCACTTTAAAAGTCTGCATACTTGGAAAGTCAATTAACTCGTCAAATTTGGTGTCCACCTAATAGTCTCCAAGACCGAGCTGTAATTTGACGTAGTCCATTGCTTTGTCAAACAAGCTTCCTTCGTTCACTTCTTCGAGCGTTACAAGGGGAAATGTTGCCAGTGTTTCCTCATCGACTTTAAACACTAGACTGCCAACTGTTTGCCCTTTTTGCAGAGGGGCTTTAAGCTGCTGATCGATTTCAAAGTGTGCCTTTAAGTTTTTAGACTGTCCTCGAGGAATAGTTAGCGTGACGTCTTTGTTTATGCCCAAATCCACGGTGTCTTTACTGCCCATGAATATTTTGTGTGCAACAAAACTGTCGCCCGCTTTGTAAGGGCTCACAGTTTCAAAAAATCTAAATCCATACCGAAGTAGCTTTTTGTTTTCTGTTTTTCTAGATTGCTCACTTTGCGTGCCCATTACAACAGAAATCAATCGCATGTCGCCTTGCGTCGAAGACGTTATTAAGCTGTAGCCGGCATCTGATGTGTGACCGGTTTTTATGCCATCAACGTTGAGGCTTTTGTCCCACAAAAGACTGTTTCGATTAAACTGTTTGATGCCGTTGTAAGTAAACTCGCGCTGACTATACAGCTCATATACTTCAGGTAATTCCTCGATAAGCGCTTGCGACAAAATCGCCATGTCACGCGGTGATGTGTAGTGGTCAGCGTCGTGTAATCCGTGCGTATTCACAAAGTTACTTTGGGTCATGCCAAGATTTGCAGCATGCGCATTCATCATGCTGGCGAATGCAGATTCAGTCCCCGCGACGTGTTCAGCGATAGCCACGCATGCATCGTTTCCAGATTGCACAATGATGCCTTGAAGCAAATCGTTTACAGTGACACTCGTGCCAACTTCAATGAACATCTTCGACGAGTCTGGAAAATTCTTTGCCCAAGCATTCTCTGATACTTTGACTTCATCTTCTAAACTGATATTACCTGCTTCGAGTTCTTTTCCAACCACATACACAGTCATTATTTTGGTCAAGCTCGCAGGGTGGAGGCGTTGATCTGCATTTTTTGAGGCTATTTCGTGACTGTTGTTGAAGTCCATTAATAAATAGCCGCTTGCAGCGACAGTAGGTGCAGGAGGGACCACAATATTTGCGTGAGCTGTCGTCACGATGAAAAGTAGTATTGCCAATGTAATAGCGCGCATTTCGTATCCTAAAATTAGGTTTATAATTTTTGATTTAATTTGAACGTGTTCATGCTTGCTCATTTTAATGCTATCGCCTTAAAAATGTTGCAAACATACCCAAAGCAGTTTGCATATTGATGGCGACAATTTAAAAACGAAAAGTACAACGCGTTTAAGTATATATTACCGCAAAGGCAAAGTTCTCAAAAGTAATAGAAAATATTGTCGATGCAAATGCGATTTTCGTTTGATACGCGGACGTTATCACACGGCTAGTTTAGGCTGGTTGATACACTAAAAGCACTGTTGAAACCAATGTTTGCCAAATCTTTGATCACCTTTTGTGCTTTTTGTTCACTTTCCAGCGGCCCGATTTGTAATCGATAAATCTCATCTGATTTGGGTAACTGTGTTGGAAGTTGCAATAAATCACTGAGTCCCTTTGCAAGGTTTTGTGCGCGACGCGTATCGCTTAGCGCCATGACTTGAACAAACAGCGCTTTTGCTGATTCTGTCTTTTCTTTTGCTGTTTCGCGAGAAATCACAGCTGTAGCATTCGCGAGTGTTCTTACACTGCTGTTAGTAGGGATAGAAGTTTCTTTTTTTGCCGTCAAGGTTTTTGTTGGTGCAGAGGGCTCTTTACCGACACTGACATGACCATTCTTGTCAACGTAAATGACTTCAACTTTAACTTTGCTTGTTCCCTTGTCTTTGAAGTCTAGTTTCTTGGCGGCAGCGTAAGAGAGATCGATGATTCGACTGCCATGGAATGGCCCTCGGTCATTTATTCTAACCGTTGTCACTTTGCCATTCTCAAGATTGGTAACTCGCGCAAATGAAGGTAGTGGCAACGTCGGATGAGCTGCTGTCAACTCAAACATGTCGAATACTTCGCCATTTGCCGTTTTGTGACCATGAAACTTTTGGCCATACCATGACGCGTACCCATATTGAACGAAACCTTTGCCTGTATGAAGTGGCGTATAGTATCGCCCCATGACCTTGTATGGTCTGCTGTTGCGCACGTTGTACTGCTCGAAGATAGGCGTGGGTTCAATATAGTCAATTTCTTTGTAGGTAAAGGTAGGTGCTGAGTCAACGCGTTGTGAGTAACGATAGGTCTTGTTGTTGGCGCAACTTTGCAATAGGAAAACAAACAACAATAGCACAAAAGGGACGAATGGCCCTCGTTTAGAATAGCGCATTATTTTTATACCTTTGAATGATATTTTTTTATTGTCGAGTCAGTAAACGTCTTTGCGTACTTACGGCCATTAATATGCCAAAACCTGCGAGCAAAGTCACCATAGAAGTACCGCCGTAACTAATAAGCGGTAAGGGTACACCAACGACAGGTAATAGACCGCTGACCATGCCCATATTAACAAATACATATACGAAAAAAGTCAGTGTGATGCTGCCAGCTAACAGTTTCTCAAATGCGTCTTGCGCGCGATTGGCAATATATAAGCCGCGCATAATAATTATGAGGTAAAGTATAAGTAGACCTATGACACCTACAAGTCCAAATTCTTCGCTAAATACAGCGAAAATAAAATCGGTGTGCCGTTCGGGTAAAAACTCCAGTTGAGACTGTGTGCCTTGTAGCCATCCTTTACCCTCAATACCGCCGCTTCCAATTGCAATCTTTGACTGAATAATATGATAGCCTGAACCCAGCGGATCGCTTTCAGGGTTGAGAAACGTAATGACGCGCTGCTTTTGGTACTCCTTCATCAAGAAAAACCACATAATAGGCATAAATGCGCCCACAAGCGCTGTCAAATACGCAATTATCTGCCATGAAAGCCCTGCTAAAAAAAGCACGAAAATACCTGAACTCGCGATGAGCAGTGATGTACCTAAGTCAGGTTGTCTTGCAATTAAAATCGTAGGAACAACAACCAGTAAAAAGCCGAAAAAAATGTGCTGAAGCTTGGGTGGCAGTGGATGTTTGCTAATGTAGTAGGCGACCATTAATGGCACTGCGAGTTTCATTATTTCTGAAGGTTGAAATCGAATAAAACCAAGATCGAGCCAACGTTGTGCTCCTTTGCCCATATCGCCAAATAGCAAAACAGCAACGAGCATACAAAGTCCCACGAAA
Organism: Pseudomonadota bacterium; assembly: GCA_038744645.1. Taxonomy (GTDB): domain Bacteria; phylum Pseudomonadota; class Gammaproteobacteria; order Enterobacterales; family Alteromonadaceae; genus Glaciecola. The sequence continues at coordinate 5,299 of JBCDMA010000251.1, forward strand.
TAACTCACCGGTGCGATCTGACGATAAAACTGGATGGGCAATTGTGCCATGACTAACATGACAAAAATAGCAAGACCCAAACGTATCGTTTGGCGGTGTATCAAGCCCACGTCTTGACCGCCTGAAGAGTAGATGGTGAGCACGCCGATTACCATTAACGATATCAATGAAAAAAGCAGAAAACCGTCGATATGGATCTTTTCTAAAAATGTCGTTTTATTGGCTGTTATTTCATTCATTGCTGGTGTGTAAAACAGTGTCTGTCTCTGTATCAGTGTCACTCTTGGCAATGTATTGTGATTCCAAACTGTAGTAATAATCCATTATTTGCCTTGCCATTGGCGCGGCATTGGAGCCACCTCCACCTGCGTTTTCAATGGTCACGACCACGGAAATCTCTGGTGCATCAAAAGGTGCGTATCCAACATACATGGCGTTGTCACGCAAATACTTGTCGACGTTTTCCTCATCGTATTCTTCATCCTGCTTTACGGTGAATAGCTGCGCCGTTCCGGTTTTTCCAGCAGATTTGTATTCACTGTCTTTAAAGGCAGTATTCGCAGTCCCGTGCTCTTC
>JBCDMA010000252.1:0-5873 GCA_038744645.1 Pseudomonadota bacterium
CCGGGGCTGCCGAACGGGGAATATGCAATATTAGAATTCAGTACTCAGTTTGAGAATAATGAAGAGTCAATCGAAACGCTACCAATGAGCAAATCTACTGGTGAATGGCGTCCGATAGGGTACTTTATTAAATAGATCTACCGTTAAAAGCTGGAAGACAGATTCAGGTTACTACGCTCTCATTTTTCACGACAATGACACAGTGCAAAGGAAAGCACACATACGCCAGTTAATTCAGTTATTCATGACTTTTTAATCATTTTCGCAGCGTATTTTTTATAGAGTTCTGATATCTCGGTGTCATAATTATTAATGTGCGACATCTTGCTCGGTTCTGCATTGCAAGAGTCAAAATTGATGTCAGCATCTAATGACTGCGAACTCTCATTGTAACAATCATCCTGTCTTGTAAGTTCGTCTGTCATTAATGTTGTGAGGATTGAGTAAATTGAAAGCGAAACGATTTTCATTAAGGATAGCCGAGCATTAGGGATACACAAGCTGCCTGATTGCGATGCACGGGCACTAAAGTAGTTTAATACAGAGCCTGTTGCTGATGTGTTATACCCCTCTAACACTTATACCAACTGCTACAAATCTTCATTATATGAGGGAGTTTATTTGCGCTAACGCGTCCTGAAAAACAGGAGGCATATCGAACATTGGTGACCTCTTCCAACTTCGCTGAATCGAACGGGGACATCAATCAATGATCCATCAATTCATTAAGTGACTACCTAAGAATAAGTGTAAACGCGACAAACCAGTCCGAAACGTTTTAAAAGCGAGTCTTTGAAATGATTAAATATCTATTAAGTATGGTCTTGCTGATGAGTGCAACACATTTGGCTGCAGAGCCTGCGTATTATAAGAATACCGAAACTCTCCCTTACGAAGTCGTTCTTACCCTAGGTGAGAATATCGAAATACGGCAGTACCCAAGTTCGCTTGCTGTCACAACCTCGGGCAACTCAGACAATGCTGCATTTCGACTTCTCTTCAAATACATCACAGGCGACAATAAAGCATCATCGAATATTGCCATGACATCACCCGTTGAAATCGGCTCGCAAAAAATAGAGATGACAAGCCCTGTAGAATTGACACAAAATTCGCAAATGCTGTTTTTTCTACCAAGCACTTTTAACATTCAGAACGCGCCTCTTCCAACGCATCCTGATGTCACCTTGATCGAAGTGCCTGCTCGTCAGGTTGCAGTATTTCGCTATTCAGGGTTTCGCGGCGACGATTCGTTTGAAAAGCATAAGAGTCAGTTACTAACTGCCTTGGAGCAAACGGACTTTACGCCCAATGGAGAACCGAGTTATTTCGGCTATGATTCGCCTTGGACATTGCCATGGAATAGAAGAAACGAAGTTATTCTTCCGGTAGAAGGTAAAAACGAATCTGTGCTAAGTGCGATTCAATAGCCATAAACCGCGTATAACCTTATGCCCAGAATATTCATGTAGATGCATTGACATTTCTCTAAACCAAATAATGCGTTGTTCAGTCGTAAAGTTGATAGTCGATGATCAGGGCTAGGAAACGCCGGGGGGCAACGGGTTGCATCGTATCGCTGCAACCCAAATTATCTAACGCTAGCGTGGATCTAGAATACCGCGCGATTCAGGCTCGGCCAAATTTCCCTTGTCAACAATCAAGTTAACCTCTGAAAGCGCCTCACCGGACATCTCCTCGAGCTGACTGACAACCCTTATAAAACGACTACGTTCTGATTCGCTAACTAAATCGCGAGTATAGTCTTCGAGTTTCGCAATATAGTCAGCTCTCTTCCACGGAGTATCACCACCGGGATGTGCATTAGCACGCGTTTTTTCATCAATGATTTCTTCACCATTCGATAAAGTAATAATCATACGTCCGCCATACGCTTGAACATTTGGGTCCTGATCGTGATATAAATCCTCCCAACGTTGATCATACTCTGTTTCAATTATTGTCATAAAATTACGCAACACCTGCTTTTCTGCATCGGTCATGATGTATGTGCGATCTTTATGGAATTCACCTGCCTGAATACAGCGGGCGATAGCAAACATGATGCTGTGATCGAGTGTGCCGCGTGGAGCATCTGGATCGATTTTTTGTGGATCATTCGCATCCGTGCCAATGACGTGATGCGTGTGGTGACTGGTCTGCAGCACTATTTTTTGAATCTGCGCTATGTCGACTTCTCCCTCCGCATTTTGGGGCAATTGCTCACGCATTTGTAATGCCAAGTCAATGATTGCTTGTCCCTGATACTCAAACGCGTGCTGTTTGGGGTATGTTTTTAAGATATTCCGCATTGCCATTTGTTTGGCATCGATTAATTCAACTTTATATGCGGCTTTGCTGTCGTCTCTGCCGTCTAGGAAACGTCTTATAATGCTATCCACGCCTTCATATACTGGATTAGGTCCTTTTAATCCATGCATTGCATGATGGACTGCTTTGATGGCGATTTCGGCTGAGAAACCAGGTACAAATTCTTTTTGGGCTCCTATATCTCCTTTTCGAGACTGACGAGATGAGATGGAATTGTGCACGGCAAAGTTGATTGCATGATAGGTTTGCTCAATTGGCAGTTTTAACATGGATGAAATACCCGCCGCAGTGCCAGCTGCAATATGTGTCATATGGTCAACTTTATGCTTATGCAAACAGATGCCGGTACCGTTGCCAGTTCCCACCAGGGCCACATGCACTTCATAGGCAACAATAATACCTCGAAGCAAGTCTTCGCCAGATATTCCAAACTGTTGAGCAACGGCAATGATAGGTGAAATGTTATCATCTGGATGTGAATATTCTGCCGCAAGATATGTGTCGTCATTATCTAGAAAGCGAACCGCAACTGCATTTGCAAACGCTGCAGCAAGGGGGTGAAAACGGGTTTCGAGTCCCCAAATAGTTGCGTTACCTGCCCCTTCAACAAGGCGCCCTTCTCCACGAGCCACTACAACAGCGCGTTCGTTCGCGGCACCAAGTGCAATGGCTGCATTGTCTATAATGCGATTTTTTGCCATTTCAACGGATGCAGCGTCTAAGGACTGAGATATCGCGTTAGTAGTTAACTCCGCGAGCTTCCAGGCGAGTTGGTCTTCGCGAGCAAGATCTCCGCTCTGCTTTTCTGATCGGACGCTGTGAATCGTTGTTACCATAGAGTTTCTTCCTTTATCTGCTTAAAACTTTAGATGTAGAGACCGCGATAGATAGCTCGGTACAAGAAGTAGCTTTGGTTAAGCGGCTCTCTTTGATTGCTGCCTGCCAGAAAATATTGGCAGAAATTTACCACTAGAATAACGGAATATAAATTAACACAAATGATAATTATTTTCATTTGTATTACTGCAAACAATCTAATATTATCGTATTAAGTCTTCGATAAATCATGCTTAAGATAAACGGGAGTTAAATGCGGATATGAAAAGCAAATTAAGGGCTTTCTGGACGACTGATACCGTGAAGTCTCAATATGAAGGTGCACGCATGGGGATAGCTAAAGCATGCTTACCTCTATCATTTAAAGATACAACTATCGAACAGTTAGAAAATTTTGTGTCTGCAACATTGAGCTTGCATGAAGCTTGCTCCGCTTGGAAGGCTTTTGAAACTCCTCAAGACGTTCTCTTTTGGCTGCGTCGACGTCTTATACAAGAGGCTAGAAAGCCCGCACGAAGTGCCGAATATCGCTCTAAGTGTCTAACAGTGATCCAAGAGGTGGAGCAAAAAATTGCGAGCGGCTTCGTGACTCAAAGCAATCACAGATTGAGCCTACTTGAATAGTCGTTTTTAATGCGCCCTAGGTGTTTAGTTGTATTAGTTTTCAAAAAAACTAAGCGGCATCGAGGCCAGCGAATTTACTTTATTTGCAATTTTTTCTAACTGCTCGGGCATCTCACTTACCAATGAGAGGTGGCGTCTTTAAACCAATCATCGGCAAGTAAATAAGCTGGTTACGAAAGTAGCTAACCAGCTTGTCTAACTGCGAGTGAAGTTTAAAACAAGGTTTTATTAGACTTAGTCGTAATCGTCGCCAAACTCGAACGGTTGCAGATTGCCCCGCACTTCACCAGATGGGAATGCATCCGTATGAACATTTAGGTACGCTGCGCCAGCGTTTAATACATCGATAAAGGCGTGTAAGTCACCTGCTGGAAAACCTTGCCCTTCTATACCAAGGATGCTTTCTGCTGTGATTACACCTTCAATGAATCCGCTACCATCGCCATTGGAAATACATGCAGGCGTTCCAGCTGGACCAGGAAGCGCATCAGTACCACAAATGAACGCTAAAATACCGCCATTGATGCCTGGACGACCAAAGTGAATATGAGCACCGACAGAGTTTTCAATATCACCAACTAGGCGTCGGAAACGAAAGCGATACACGATTTGATCCTCACGCACACGGAATCGCACCCTTGCTTCACCGGGTGTAAAAAGTGCTTGAGGGACTTCTTGAAAACCATCAGCATCAAATCTAAAGCTGCGTCTTTCGTCATCGTCGTCGGCATATACGCTAGCACTCAACAAGCTTGCTGCTAAGCCTAGAGCAATTATCAATTTGTTTCTCATTGTTTTTTCCTATTTAGTACGACTGAAAAACCTCTTTGCTTTCAGTTCGTCCCGTAGGAGAGTGATGTTTTCTCACCCGTTCAAAAAAATTGAAACATAAAAATAATTTAATGTATAAAACAGCTAGAAATGCAGTGGTGTGAGTAAATGGCTTAACTAACTTGTTTATCTTACTCTCAGTCTAGCGATCGCTACTTCTTTTCAAACGACACTTATCGAATGCATTAACGCATACTTTCAAAGCGATTCATCATGTCAGTAATGGTTTGCTTCCGCATCTCAACATCGTCGAAATCGCAATGTCCTGTGTTGCGTTTCCAGGTAAATTTAGCGTCTGAGGAAGGTTCTCTCGTAGACAGCATCTCTTCAAATAGAAGCATCGCATTGTTCAAGTAAAACTCGTCCATGTCCCCCATCCAAATATTCAACTTTCCACGCAGTTTTGGTTCAAGCATCTGCCAATTGGATTCAGTGTAGTGGCGCAAATCAAATGCTTTCCACGCTTCGGCGACATCTTTGTTAATGACGCCCGTATTTGCATCCCAAATAGCCATAGGTAGACCATCCTCTCCCTTTGGACTGTAAACAGCATTCCAACCGCCCCATTGTCCACCTGATGTCACAAAGCTGTTTGTTCTACCCATTGTGTTTTCCATCCCAACTTCGTGTTTGATGGAAAAAATCACATCGCCATCTTTTTGCTTGAATGAGGGTCGCTCAACACCGTGTTCATTGAAAAACGCATTATCGTCATCGTAAATGTTGACCAACTGAAAATACCTAAAATCCACGCCGTCAGCGCTGTAAGACCAGGCGCCATTGAATAGTTCTGGATAATAAATCTGAAGTGCCAAACTGACCCAACCACCTGTTGAACAACCACTGACAAATCGTCCTTTGGGGTTGTCTATGAGCTTAAAACTATCAGTTAAAAAGGGCAGGAATTCATTCCAGGTCGCATCGCCATAGGGTCCATTATTCGCCGAATTGATTTGATAGGGATCGCCAAACGGGGCTTCACCGTCCAAGAAGACAATGACCATTTGTGGCGTGTCCTCATGCATCCAATATGTTTGGAAACTTTCGTCTGCATAGAGTTCTTCAGCTCTGGTATATCTCGAAGCATATCCTCCGATGTCGAAAAATACAGGGAATTTTTCCAGAGACGCTTCATAGTAGGTACGAGGCAAAATGATCCCGGCACGCAAGTACATCTCGCGTTGCCAAAAATCGGATAGCGTATCACTTTTAAAGCGCACAAATTTGAGCAATTCTTGTTCGTTTGGCAG
>JBCDMA010000253.1:0-5811 GCA_038744645.1 Pseudomonadota bacterium
AAATACTGCCGTATTTTGAATTCTTGTATTTGCCGTTGCCCAACACGTCTTGTTTTGCAATGAGGCTTGTGATAACGCCATCCATGAGCCCTTCGTATATGGGCTCTTCGTCAAGCAAGATCGCATCGTTTTGCATAAGGTGCCCAACGTTTCTGACAAACATTAGACTTCTTCCAGAAAGCGCTACTTCAGCGCCGTTTGGCCCAGTGTAAGTGCGATCATCTTCCATGTTTCTTGTGAATGATTTACCGTTTTTGTTCATTGTCAGGTTCAAGTTACCCAACATTAGACCAAGCCAGTTCTTGTACACTAGCGTTTTGTCTTCTGCATCAACTGCAGCTACTGAATCTTCGCAATCCATGATCGTTGTAAGCGCTGATTCAAGCGCAATGTCTTTGATACCGGCTAGGTCGTTTTGTCCAATGGGGTCTTGCTTATCAAACTGAATTTCAAGGTGCAGTCCATTGTGCTTGATTGCAATGCAATCAGGTGCATCTGTTTCACCGTTGTACCCAACAAACTGTTGAACATCAGCCAGTGCTGTTGTAGTGCCATCTTGCAATGTCACCTCTACAGCGTTGTCGATAATTTTATATGCGGTACTCTGAGCATGAGAGCCAGTTGCAAGGGGCGCAACTTGGTCAAGTAACTGGCGCGCGCGCTGAACCACTTTCTCGCCTCTGACAGGGTTAAAGGTTGCCGTTTTTTCTGCACCATTTTCTTCGCTGATTGCATCAGTACCGTAAAGTGCGTCATAGAGGCTTCCCCAACGCGCATTCACTGCGTTCAATGCATATCGTGCATTATTGATGGGTACAACAAGCTGTGGACCTGCCATGGTCGCGATTTCAGGGTCAACGTTTGTTGTTTCTATCGCAGATGTTGCCTGATCTGATTGCAGATAGCCTATCTCTAAAAGGAACGCTTTGTATTGCTCTAAACTCGCATCGGGATGGGTTTTGTTGAACTCATCCAGACTTTCTTGTAGTTGGTCTCGTTTGGCCAACAATGCTTTATTCACTGGAGTGAGATCTGAGAGAAGTTGCTCAAACCCAGACCAAAACGCTTCTGAATCAACGCCAGAATTAGGCAATGCTTCGTTTTCTATGAATGCGTGAAGGAGAGAGTCAACTTTCAGACGACCAATAACTTTATAATCAGACATTATGAGATACTCCAGTTTGGACAATTTGCCGTAGTCTACGTGGTGGAAAGTGCAAAGTTTACTTTATGATTAATATGTTTGTCATAGTTTTTGTGAATAATATTCACCTGCGTCCGCTACGCATTGTAAATGCGGGAATTAGCGGTTAACTCTGCAGAGAATACTACAGTTGAATTTGTTGCGCGACGTCATTGATTCTGCGTCGCAACCATACATGCCCTGCATCGTGATGAAGCAATGCACTCCACGCCATTTTTAGTGCAATCGGTGGTATATCGAAGGGTGGTTCGACGACACAAATGCCAGGATCGTCTTTAAAAATTTTCGCGGCTTTTGTCGGTAGAGTTGCAATAAGATTTTGCCTTTTCGCGATTTGTAATGCCGCGTGGTAGTGCCTAGTAAACACGCGTATGTCGCGCTGCTTGCCTAATTTTGTTAACTCAGCGTCGACCCAGCCAAGCTTTTGCACTTCCGTGGGATCAATACCAACGCCTACGCCAAACCCCGTTTTACTTACCCAGACATGATGACCGCGAAGATATGCATCTAAATTAAAATTATCTTTGTCGGGATGAGATGAACTGATCACGCACGAGAATGCGTCATACCATATGACTTTTTGGTGAAATGAGAGCGGAAGTTCGTCAAATCGATTGATGGCCATATCCACTTTGCCTTGTTCAACGTCGTGAAATGTGACGTCACTGGGCGTGATAAGATCGAGCGTTAAATTGGGTGCTTCATTTGCCAATGTACCTAACAGTGCCAACAACAATGTGGACTCTGCATAATCACTTGTCATGATGCGAAAAGTGCGATTGCTGGTCAGCGGATCAAATTCAATTTCAGGTTGGATGCTCGATTCGAGCTTTCCCAATACATCTCTAATGATGGGTTGCAATTCGATAGCGCGTTTAGTTGGCGTCATACCATCGCTGGTGCGTACAAGAAGAGGATCTTTGAATAAATCGCGCAGTCGCTTTAGACCGTTGCTCATGGCAGGCTGTGTGATGCTTAGTTGATTAGCTGCCTTCGTGACACTTCCTTCTCGGAGTAACACATCTAAATAGACAAGCAAATTCAAATCAACTTTAGATATATTCACGCAACAAATCCCCTGTATATGAAAATCGCGGTTATTATATTACCTGAGAAGATGGTTTAAAGATAATCCATTGGTCTGATGAATGTTGTTACTTTTCAAAGTGATAAATAACAAGCAAAAAAAACGCCCCGAAGGGCGCTGAACAAGAGACGTCAAATAATCCTTTATAGCGTGTTGCGTGATTTTAATCCTGCGTATCTTGATGTCTTCTGCTGGTGCCTACTGATTTGGTTGGTGGTATACGTTAATTTAACCAATTCTAATTTACTTGCTAAAGTACCATTGTTTTCTTTTGCGACAAGCATTTTACACGCGCGGTTATACTACTGATTTGTTATGGATAAATTAAATATATATTAATCATTTTTGTCATTCATAACATGAATTATTGTGAGCTTTTGACTGATGAATCTAATGTAGTTAACAGGAAACACTAACGTTTTCGCGGCCGTATCTCCTTAACACTAACATTAGCGATAAGCAGAACTAACAATGGTTTTATGATAATAAGTATATCTAGCGAAAGAAGATAAGATAGACATCGATTTTATCTTTTGCCCAATGTGGCTATTTGTCCTACGTTTCATTGAATGATCACTGATTCAAAAAGTTTTCAATTGGCTCGCCTGTGCATTTATTTATCTGTTTAAATAAATAAAACAAAGCCCCAAGTAGCAAGATCATGCTGGGTATGACGATTACTGGGTAGCTCAGCGCGGTCATGCGCCCAAGTTCTTCGGTGTACTCTGTGGTGCCGGGTTCTGAAACCAGAATCCATTTAGCGAGGAGATAGTTAAGCACGGCAGAAAGAAAAAATGATGATGCAACAATGTATGAGCTAAATTTTATTTTTTCGCTAAATTCAGCCAACTTCTGTTTTTGTGCTAACGATTCATTAAGCTTCGGCCAATTGATGATTTGGTCATTGAGCACGAGTACTTTAACTAATGGCGTTTTGGTGAACTGACTGACTAACACCGCAATGCCTATCAGTAATGGAATACTTGCTTCTTTTATCGCTATGTATTGCGCGGGCAGTTTTAATAGTGCGATACCGCCGGTCAACAAGACGCTGACAATCCCAAGTATTGAAAAAAAGTTTACTTTATGGCTTCTTTTGAAGTCATAGAGTCCATAGCAAAGCGGAAAAGACAGCGCTACTACAACGCTCCACATCGGGCCAAGGTACTCCTCTTTACTCAAGTAGCTCATTATGACAACGGGAATTGCTATATTAAAAATGAGATTGCCGAAGATACCTTCTTGCTTTTTCTCGGGTTGTGACGCTGCCTCTGACATAAAAAATTAACCCTTATTTGCACCAACAAATGTTGGCCAGTCAAACTTATTTATTCGTTTATGCGCAATGTAGAAAATCTTGTCGCTTCCTTTTAACGCGATATTAAATTCAGGATTCACAACGACGTTTTGCGTATCGTTAGCTCTGGAAAAACCGATAAACGTGGCATTGTAGTGTTTCTTCAATTTATAAAACAATGTTTCAGTATCGATATCATAAACATCTTCTGGGATGGTAATTGAAAATTGCGCTTGACCTTCATGTACATCAAGGAGGTCGTGATGCAAGCGTGAAGAGCCTGGATCAAATGCTGACTTCGCTAGCATTTCAATGGCGACGCTGGGTGTGCATTCAACTTCTGGACAGTGTTTCTGCAGCAAGGGTACTAGAGTTTCGTCATCGAAATAAGCAACCTTATGCGCCTTTGGATTACGTTGTGAACAATACAACGCCGTTGTCATTGTCAAATCATCCATCGGGTTATCGATAAGTATAGTTGATGCAGCCGCAATGCAGGCTCTATCCATATCGTCATCTCGGTTGAACGAATTGACATGCACAAATTCTATTTCTCCCGGCATTGGATTTTCGATATGCACCCTGACGCAGAGCACAATATCTGGGCTTTCTTCAATGTCTTGCCTTTCTTTTAACAGCAGTTGAAGCAATTGTAATGTGCGCTTCTCATTCCATCCTAATACTAAAATGTGTCCAGATACGTTTAGATCATGCATACCTTTGTTTCCTTTTTGCCACTGGCGAGCCACCCAACCAGCAATCCTACCCACCACAAGTGCGAAGATGCTAAGACCGAGCGGAATGACATACAATGCGACGACAAACTTGCCGACGTTGGTTGTTGGCGACATATCGCCATAACCCACCGTACTGCCAGTGACCACGAGCCAATAAATAAAGTCATTGAGACCTAGAAAATCAGATTCTCCTGCAATACGTAACAAAAGCCATGATGAGATTGCATAGAACATCAAGATAAAAGCTATGGTGTACCACCTTAAAGAAGTGAAGTACTTTAACATCGCTTTTTTTATTTTAGGCCAGACCATTATTGTTGTTCGCGGTTGAGTAACTTAGTGCAGTAAAAGAGCGGTGAGTGTTTCAATCTGATTTTTTGGAAATCTCAATAGTTTGTTCTTGGTTTCGTTGTATTTTGATGGCTGCATGTTGACATTTTAAGTTGCTTTGAGCAAGGCGTTAAAAATCCATAGTCGTTATTATTTCACGTAAAATACTAGCGTAGATGTTCATCGCGCTTTGATTGCAGATGTGCATTTAGATATGCCAGTACCCTTTGCGACAAAGCGGTGTTAAGGAGATTTGAAAAAGGCAATTAAGATAGTTTGTAGATACGCTAAGCGATGAACCAAAAAATAACCCGGCTAGTTAATGCAACTGCCGGGTTTAGAAGTGCTTTGTAATGCGTTCTGGGAGATGTCATTGCAAAGTATTAGCGTCTACAGACTACGTCGATATCCTGTACAATGCACGTATTGTTAGGTATGTGGATTAATACAAAGTATCTAAGCGCATACCTGTGTAGTCTTGTGTCACCCAATACGAATAGACCATTTCTACTGAGGCTTTTATTTTGAAATGCAGTTCTTGGGTCCTATCCAGAAGTGTTTTGAAAGATACCGCCAAACGATGTGAACGAAGTAGATAAACGAATGTTAATCACTACAGTAGAGAAAAAAACAACACCTTAAAGGACAGCAGTCTTAGACCAATGAACGTAAACGATTTTAATTTTGACCTCCCTGAACATCTCATTGCCAAGTACCCAACAAAGAATAGAATAGACAGTCGGCTGTTGCGTTTAGATGGGACTTCCGGAAAAGTATCAGACCATCAGTTCACTGACATAACTGAATTTCTTGATGCAGGTGACTTACTCATTTTTAACAATACTAGAGTCATTCCGGCAAGATTGTTTGGCACTAAATCAACCGGTGGAAAGGTAGAGGTTTTGATTGAAAGAGTGTTGGACGACAACAGTGCATTAGCGCACATAAAAGCAAGTAAATCACCCAAAAGTGGCAGTACCATTCTGCTGGAGGATGGTCTTTCGATCGACGTCATTGGACGAGAGGAGAGTCTGTTTCACATTTGTTTTGAAGCGCAAGATGATGTCTTTAAATTGCTGGAAGAACACGGTCATATGCCTTTGCCTCCTTATATTGACCGTCCGGACCAAGAAAGTGACAAGGAGCGGTATCAAAC
>JBCDMA010000254.1:0-5775 GCA_038744645.1 Pseudomonadota bacterium
AGCACTTGTGGTGAGCGCGCTTTTTAACAAACGACCCACGCTGTTGGATCGCATTAAAAATGGTCAACACGCTGAGCTAAAAGCAGTATTTAAGGCACCAATCATGCTACCAAATGAATGCGAATTGCAAATGGTATCAGTGGAAGATGACGTCTCATTAAAGCTTTGTACAAAACAAAGAGAGCGCGATAGAGTGCATATCGCTGTTAAATTTAACTTCATAGATAATGCGCAAGCAGATTAAATAAAACAGCAGATAAAAGGTAACGGCAAACTAAAAATCCAGTCTTATCATTGACTGATGAATAGATTGTCTTTGTGCTTGCATATAACAGTCGGTCCTGACGTATTCAGTTGCTGCAGATAGTCGAGATTGTAATGTAAACCACGGCTTTCTTTTCGTTGTAGCGCACAGGTGACAATGAGCTGTGCAATACAAACGAGATTGCGCAGTTCGAGCATATTGTGACTTACTTTAAAATTTGAATAGTACTCATCAATTTCTTGTTTCAGTAGCAATATCCTTCGTTTGGCTCGCTCAAGTCGCTTGGTCGTGCGTACTATGCCAACATAATCCCACATGAATAATCTGAGCTCATGCCAGTTGTGTTGGATGACGACAGCTTCATCCGAATCAATGACGCGACTCTCATCCCAAGGACGCACTTTAAAGGGATCATGTGGCGTATCCAACCGCGACATAATGTGCTTGGCGCATGCGTGAGCAAAAACCACACATTCTAATAGCGAGTTGCTCGCCATTCTGTTTGCGCCGTGTAATCCTGTATAGGCAACCTCTCCGATGGCATATACATTTTCAAGATTGGTGCGCCCATCCAAGTCGGTTTTGACACCACCACAGGTATAATGTGCTGCCGGTACCACCGGAATAGGAGAACGAGTAATATCAATGCCCAAGCTGCGGCATTTGCGGTAAATATTCGGGAAGTGTTTTACAATAAAATCACTGGGTTGATGGCTTATATCGAGAAACATAGAATCTTCACCAAGCCGTTTCATCTCAAAATCTATCGCTCGGGCCACTACATCTCTTGGCGCTAAATCACCGCGTTCATCAAAGGAATGCATGAATGGTGTGCCATCTCTATGGCATAAAACGGCACCTTCGCCTCTCAATGCTTCGGTAATGAGAAAGTTGCCTGCTTCTGGATGAAATAAACAGGTGGGATGAAATTGATTAAACTCCATATTAGCAATCTCACACCCTGCGCGCCACGCCATGGCGATACCATCTCCCGATGCAACATCTGGGTTTGACGTATATTGATAAACTTTACTAGCACCACCTGTAGCTAACGCGATAAATTTAGCGCGGATGACTTCCACTTTTGATTTTTTGCGATTCCACACATAGGCACCGATGCACTTGCTGCTGGTTTTTTCCGCTTTTATTAGGTCAATCGCGTTATAGCTTTCAAAAATGTGGATATTCGGATGGCGTGATAGGTCTTCGGACAATGTTTTTTGTACTGCTTCACCCGTCGCATCGGCAGCATGAAGTATCCTTCTGTGACTGTGTCCACCTTCCCTTGTCAAATGAAACCGTTGTTTGCCGCTATCATCCGTTTCACGGTCAAAAGGTACTCCCTTATTGATCAGCCAATTCATGCTGGTTTTTGCATTCTCTGCGGTGTACCTCACTACGGCTTCATCACAAATGCCAGCGCCTGCGGTAAGCGTATCGTTAATATGGCTGTCGATAGAATCATCATCGTCAAAAACGGCAGCGATGCCGCCTTGTGCATATCTTGTGCTGCCTTCGTTGAGGTCGCTTTTACTCAGTACGATAACGTTACAGTGTTCTGCCATTTTCAACGCTAACGACATACCAGCGGCGCCGCTTCCCATAATAAGGAGGTCGCATCTGTGTTCAATTGCTTTTGACATTGATTTTGGTGTGTTCTAGTGAAGTTGATTCATTGGCTTGTGTGGATCCGAGATTCTCAATAAATCTAGAATTGAATTAGTGCGAAGTGCCCCAAGATTCACATAATTAAATTTTTACGAACTTTACCTGAATATGGCTGTCAATACTAGCAACTTGCCAAAGCCATCATACATAGAATTAAGGGGTTGTGGCTTTAGATGAGTGAAAAATTGACGGACAATGAATTAGTGCGTCTAGTGCAAAGTGGCAACAAGAATGCCTTTAATTTGCTGGTCACTAGGCACCAAAATAAAGTGATTAACATAGTTGCACGCTATGTAAAAAATTCAGGAGATGTGGCAGACGTTGCTCAAGAAGCATTTATAAAGGCGTATCGCGCCTTGCCTAACTTTAGAGGTGAGAGTGCTTTTTATACCTGGCTTTACAGAATAGCAGTAAATAGTGCGAAAAATTATTTGACTGCGCAAAGTAGAAAGCCACCCGCAAGCGACGTTGATACTGCAGACGCAGAATACTACGAAGGCAGTGAAGCACTAAAAGAGAATGCATCTCCAGAAAACACATTGCTTTCGGACGAGCTCAGAAAAAAGCTCTTTGAAACAATCGATAAGTTACCCGATGATTTAAAGGTAGCGATCACTTTGAGGGAAATCGAGGGGCTAAGTTATGAAGAGATTGCAGAAGTCATGGAGTGTCCCGTCGGCACGGTGAGATCGAGGATTTTTAGAGCTCGTGAAGCGTTAGATAAAGTTATCGAACCTTTGACGCAAACGTAGGTCATAGTGGATAGAACAGCGAACAGGAAGCACTTGTTTATTTACAAGGTTACTGCCAAAATAGCGCATAGCTTAAGTAATACTTAGGCAAACAACGTACAGGAATTGCGTATGTCTCAAAAATTAGAGAATTTATCAGCAGCTGTGGATGGAGAGCTCGACGATACGAGTGATCTAGGTGGTTTCGCGACAGACCCAGCAGCAACGATGAAATGGAAACGCTACCACCTCGCTAGAGATATTCTTCGTGGTGACGACAGTAGCGATTATGCATTTTCTGTCAGCGACCGAGTTGCAAAAGCACTTGAGCAAGAGCTCCCTATAGTAGCCCCTAAACACACTTGGAAAGAAATTCCGCTGGTTGCAGCCGTCATACCGATCTTTAAACAAACCAGTCAGCTTGCAGCAGCAGCCTGCGTGACAGCGTTAGTCATTTTTAGCTATCAATCGTTTAATCAGCCCGAAGAGACACAGCCGTTTACGTCTGCACCTTCACCATTTGGACCTATTGGTGGTTTATCACCTGTGAATCTTGAGCAAAATAATGCGATTTCTGATCAGGCGCGTATGCAGCAATTATTGGAGCAGAGAAGACAGTTGAATGCTTTGATTGAGGATCATGAAAGACAGCTAAGGTTAAAGCAAGCGATTCAGAAGCAGCGTGAACAAACGCAATCTAATCAATAATAGTGGCACATCGCCTTTAAGCGTTTGACGATAAATGCATCTCGTTCAGAGCGCACCGTCATCGATTCTCATTAAAACCATACCACTGATTTTTTTGTGTTTCCTCCCGCTAAATGTGGTTGCACAAGAGGAACAGCAAACACAGCCAGTTGAACCCACAAACGCTGACATAACTCCGCCAAACCGACCTTTTCAAGCATCAGATTGGCTTAAACGACTCTCAGAACAGGTCGAACGCCTGTCGTTTGAAAGTGTTTTTGTTGTAACTTCTGGTGGAAAAGATGCAATGCCCTACATTTGGCGTCGTGCAACGATTCACAATGGTCACCGAATTGAGCAGTTAAGTTTGTTAAACGGACCTGGATTTGAACAGATTGCCCATCAAGGGAAAGTCAGCGTGTTTGAACCCGGCTTTCCCGCTTATAGCGTCAAAGGCAAAAACGTTCAAAGTCCAATCCCAGATGCGTTTATTCATGACCCAGAAGCGATCGCTGATGGGTATGACGCTATAATAATGGGGCGTAGCCGCATCGCCGGTCGTATGGCACAACAAATTAGAGTGGTAAGTAAAGATAAAACAAGATTTGGATACCATTTATGGATGGATGAAGAATCAGGTCTATTACTCAAACTCAATACCTATAATCTTGAAGGTACTTTGATCGAACAACTTCAAGTCACTCAGCTTAATGTAACGGATGATCTAGACGGTCTATTTGAAAATTTTAGACCAGAGCACATGCCGGAAAACCAACTTCCTTTTTCCCATGAACAAACTGAACTTACCTGGGATATCAGTTTTTTGCCAGTTGGCATGGGGATACTTAAAAAAAGCCTGCACAAGATCCAGCGTACAGGTCAGCTCGCTGAATATATGTTGCTTTCCGATGGCGTTGTAGATGTGTCTGTTTATCTCTTTGAAGCGAATCCTGCGTTTGAACAAGAGTCATCATGGCATTCTGGACAAAATGCTGTCGTGGCAAGGTCTGATGGCAGGGTACAAGTCACTGTCTTGGGCAAGATACCTGAAAAAACAGCCAATCAGATCGCAGACTCTATTGTTGTAGTTGGGGATGGAACTCGATGATCGAAGAAGTTGCGATTGTCAAAGAAGTCCATGCAGGCGATGTGCTAGTTGAAACCAAGGTTAAAACGACCTGTGGTCAATGTGCGGTGCGGGAAAGTTGCGCAACAAGTACGGTTGCAAAAGCGTTTTCAAGCAAATCTACGGAATTCATGGTCCATACATGGGAGCCGCTTGTCAAAGGCGATTTAGTGAAAGTGGGAATCCCTGAGAAAAATCTGGTTGGTGCCGCGTTTAATATCTACCTGCTACCTCTGTTCTCACTTTTTACTGGGGTGTTCATCATATCAGTGGCGTTTCCTACGTTGTCAGAGTGGTTCCAGCTCATTTTCGGCGCATTGTGTGCTGCGATGACATATAGATGGCTAAATAACAAATACAACAATACAAACGCGGATAATCAAATCGTTCCCGTTTTCATTAGGAAAATAAATAACGAGAAAAATGGTAGCGATGCACTACATGTAAAACAGTAGTAGCGGTGAAATGTCCGATGCATCAACATATATTCACGCAAATTCATCCAACTTTCCCTTTCTTTTGTCGCAATTATCAGTGGAAAACTGTACCATTCGCGCTCACTTTTTAAACATAGAAGTGAGTTCAGCAATTTGACGACAGCAGACCTATGAAATTTGAAAATATCCGTAATTTTAGCATTATCGCGCATATCGACCATGGCAAGTCGACGCTTTCAGACAGACTCATTCAGTTTTGTGGTGGACTTACTGAGCGAGAGATGGCTGAACAAGTACTAGACTCTATGGACATAGAGCGCGAGCGCGGGATTACGATAAAGGCACAAAGCGTAACGCTAAATTACACCGCGAAAGATGGCGAGACCTACCAGCTGAATTTCATTGATACCCCGGGACATGTTGATTTTACCTACGAAGTTTCTCGTTCACTCGCTGCATGCGAAGGTGCGTTGCTTGTTGTGGATGCAGGACAGGGCGTTGAAGCGCAAACCCTAGCGAATTGCTATACGGCAATCGAAATGGATATGGAAGTTGTTCCCATTTTGAATAAAATCGACCTACCACAAGCCGAACCAGAAAGAGTCGCCGAAGAAATTGAAGACATTGTTGGCATCGATGCTATTGACGCAGTGCAGTGTTCAGCGAAAACCGGCGTAGGTATAGAAGACGTTTTAGAAGATATCGTCACCAAAATTCCGCCGCCAAAAGGCGAGAAAAACGCGCCTTTGCAGGCCCTTATCATCGATTCATGGTTTGACAATTATCAGGGTGTCGTATCTTTGGTACGCATTGTAAATGGCGAACTGCAAAGCGGTGACAAAATAAAGATCATGTCAACCG
>JBCDMA010000255.1:0-5750 GCA_038744645.1 Pseudomonadota bacterium
ACCCAAGACCTCTTCCGTGGTTAACGCATTCTGATCAGAAATCGAGTCTGCAGTGACCACAGTTACTGAGTTTGGCAATTCTTTTAAATCAATGCTCGTGCGTGAAACAGTGTCACTCACTTTCTCGGGACGATAACGAGTCCCAAAGACGTCAATAACTTCAATGTCTTTAGGTTTGTCTGGTTGAATTTGACGCGTTTTCGAATCTAAAGTTGTTTGTGGCCCAATCAAATACGCCCCACTTTCATCTCTTGAAACCACTAAATCAGTCTCATTCAAGACGGTTTGTATCGCGTTATCCACCTTATACTGGCCCCTTAGTCCCGAGACAGTAATACCGTCGATAAGAGATGTCGTCGCGATAATATTGACATTGAACTGCCTTGCAATGCGCTTCAGCACATCATTAAGTGTCCCATCAGGTATATTCAGTTCGGCGGATTGCGTCTGAGACGGTTCTTGTGCAAGTACTGCATTACTGCTGCCCACATATGCACCTGCTGATATTGCCAACACTAGTGCTTTGCTTAGTCGTTTGAGTCTGTGTTTTTTTGTATGTGGTTCAGGTAGATGCATCACTTAGTCCTTTTATTCTTAATAGCGATCGACAATCAGTCGCATTTGTGTTCCTAAAACACTTAAGCAGGCTAAAACGATACCCAAAACGTAAAATTATTATTCTTATTCAATAAATTCAATTATTTAGAGGAGGTTATTTGGGGCTTACGCGAATTTCGCGATCGGAATCTACTTCGATAACAACAGGAAACATGCTCGGTAATGCGTTCACCATTGTTTCGATATCACTTCTATCAAAAAATGCCGTGACGGTAATATTGTCAATATTGGAAAAGTCACCCTTCATCAACACTGATTTACCGCTATACCGGTTGAGGTCCGCCACAAACTCTCTGATGGTGGCACCTTCATATTCCAATCGACCATGCCTCCAACTACCAATAGAGTCGACCTCTATCTTGCCCTGTGTCTCTATATTGGTATGTTTTTGCGTAACGACATAGTCACCCACCTCTAGGTATTTGGTGTCAATGGCGGAACTTGCTTTCCCGTCGATGTAATATGGTTTTGAGACTTTTACCTTGCCTTCTACAACAGCAATTCTGACAACATCACCGTTATTTCGCATCTCAAAAGCTGTACCGATGACTGTCGCATACACGTCATCAGCAAATATACTCATTGGCCTTTCAGCGTCTGAAGCCGCCTTTATCACCAATGCACCTTGGGTTAGAAAGATCTTTCGCGTCTTATCATCCATTCTCACCGATATTTTGCTCAGTGCGTCAAGGGTAACCACACTGCCATCGAATAACGTAAGTGACTTCGTTTCGGCAAGATTTGTATGAAATGCAGCGGTCTGAATTTCTGCAATATGTGGTTGCTCACTTATTCCATTTGATAGGTAAGAAAATAACGCCGCTACAATAACGACAAGCGCAAGTGCGGCCATTGCTATCGGTGGGTTTAAAATAGGCTTTAGGAAAAACGAGATTGCATCTATCGCATGCTTGAATCGACCATCAGGTTTGGCGACCACCTCTAGATCAGTATATTCAATGTTTCCAAATGCTGACCATGCAGTTTGCGCTCTGTTGTACTCGTCTTCGTTCAGCGGGCTTTCCGCAAGCCATTGCTTAAATTCTTCTTTGTCTTGTTTTGACGCATCACCGCTTAAAAGTAGCATATGCCACTCATAAGCCTGGGTCTTTCTCTCGAGCTTGTCGACCTGCATACTATTCTCCATTTTGAAAACCTGTCGCAGCAAGCTCCAACGCTAAATCTATCTCAGCCGCAGCCCGCGCAATATGTTTGACTACTGCAGCTCGTGTAATGCCGAATTTTCCGGCAATTTGCGCTGGGTTAAGGCCTTCAACTCTGTTGAGAACAAAAGCTTCTCGACGTCTATCGGGCATTTGCTGTAATACACGACTTACAATGGTGAGTTGCTGTTTGACCTCTAAGACACGTTCAGGCGTGGAATCGTTACTTTTCTCAGCAAAGTATAGTTGTTCAACTTCAAAATCACGGTCTTTTCGTACTTGATTGTATCGATGACCATTTAACGTCAAGTTTCGAGCAGTACGCCATAAAAAAGCCTGTAAATTTTTGATTTTATGACTGTCTTTTCTTTCAATTAATTTTTGAAACGCCAGTTGCGCGACGTCCTCAGGATCGGGCGGACCATCTCCGAATTGTTTGCGTAAATAACCGACGAGCTTAGTAAGATGATGTTTATAAAGATCAGAAAGTACAGTCGTATCTGATACCAGGCGAACATGTGAAATCGAATTGGGGTGGCTAGAAGAATCTTCATGTTCATCAACGTTTGATGTCGATGGTTCTTCCAATCGCTTTACTCCCTAAATTGACATAATTTTAAGCGGTGCAGACTGCTCAAGTGCACAAGTAGGATCTCGCAATGAACAATGAAAGTCAAAAACTTCATTGATAATCATTCACATCGTTTTGTTGTTTAACGCAGTTACTTTGTGTAACTTAGCAACAATTCTATTTTGGGTTACAAGCGGGAAGTACTGGGACAATAAATCAATCGTCAAAATCAAAGAGGAGGAAATATGAAAAACACCTTAAACCTTTATTGAAGTGGCAAAAGTTGATAGTGAGTACCAACAATTATAGGGTTACTCTATTGCAAACGATGGTTTAAGTTGAAGGGAAAAAAACAGCATTTCATTGGATTTATAATTATGTCAAAGGGTAATTTTTCCCAGCGTAAAAAGCATCTCTTTCGCACATAAATTTAACCCGAATCCTGCACGTTCGATGAGACAATGCTATACTGAGGTCTCAAGTGAGATGCAAATATACTGACAGTTAACGGTCAGTACTGTTTAATAAAACGAGTCGCAATCAATACCGAAATACGGATGTATTGGTAATATCAAAATACGGACAATTTGAGATACCTCGCGGTGAGACTTTATTGCTATTGCATTGATTATTTGAACTAATCTTCGACAACAAGATTAAAGATGGAAAGGATACACTGCTCGGACGCATGAATGTTATTTAACTCATCCCAATTCTTACTTTTTTTCGCACTATTCTTCCCTACTTATTGGTTGTTACAAAGTAACCTTAAATATCGAAATACCCTCTTGCTGATAGGCAGTTATGTCTTCTATGGTAGCTGGGATTGGCGTTTTCTTTCACTCATCATGTTGAGTACTGTTGTTGATTTTTATGTCGGTCGGCAAATGACCGCAAGCGGCGATGACAGGAAGCGCAAACGACTGCTAATGGTTTCGCTCTGTGTCAATTTGGGGATTTTGGGTGTCTTCAAATATCTAGGCTTTTTTGTCAATAGCTTTGTTGACTTGCTACAGAGTTTAAATCTTGAGGCAAACTACGTAACCCTCAACATTATTCTACCCGTTGGCATCAGTTTTTATACTTTTCAAACGCTGTCCTACACAATTGATATCTACCGTCGCAAGATGGAACCGAGCAAAAGTCTGTTGGACTTTGCAACTTTTGTTGCCTTCTTTCCACAGCTCGTCGCAGGTCCCATTGAAAGAGCAAAAGCGCTATTACCTCAGATAGAAACGAATCGAAAGTTTAGTTTCACACAATTAAGGGAAGGTGCCTATTTAGTCTTATGGGGATTGACCAAAAAGTGTCTGATTGCAGACCGATTGGCTGTATATGTGGATGCTGTTTTTACTGATCCTGGGGCGGCAACGGGACCACAAACTGTTATCGCCGTGTTCTTTTTTAGCATTCAAATCTATTGCGATTTCTCAGGGTATTCGGATATCGCAAGGGGTATCGCCAAGATGCTGGGAATTGAGCTAATGGTGAACTTTAACACCCCCTATTTATCGAGATCGATTAAAGAATTTTGGTCACGATGGCATATTTCATTGTCCACTTGGTTTAGAGACTATGTCTATATCCCACTGGGTGGAAACCGCGAAGGGGAATATAAGACTAGACGCAACCTCTTTATCACCTTTGTCGTCAGTGGTCTTTGGCACGGCGCGAATTACACCTTTCTTATTTGGGGCTTTTTGCACGCCAGTGGACAGCTAATTGAAACGGAAGTAAACAATTATGCAAGCGCAATGAAGTTACCTCCATTTCTTGGGACTGTGACCGGATTTATCTGGACATTTACATTTGTAAATTTCTGCTGGATATTCTTCCGCGCTGAAAACATAAGCGATGCATTTATTGTTATAAACAACTGCGTTTCAGCAATACCGGTCCTCCTTCAGGATGGTTTTTCCATCGGGATGGAATCCCTGCAAGTAGCCATGAGTAGAACGGAATTTGTTCTATCGATTTATTTTGTAATTTTACTTTTTTGTGTCGATTTCTTCCTCAAAGACAGGGGTATCGAAAACGTCTCTAGCAACTTATATCTGCCGGTAAGATGGGTATTTTCTTGGTTTTTACTGGTGAACTTCTTAATGCTAGCGCCTTCCGATACGGGTTCATTCATTTACTTTCAATTTTGAAAACGATTATGAAAACTGCACCAATAACCTATTTAATTATCACAAGCGTATTGTTTTTTGGCCTCAATGCGTATGTTAGTTCACATGCAACCTATGCTAATAAGACGTCTCGGATAGACTCAAATTACGCACAACTACAGGAAAAATCGAGTCAAATAGAGAGTGAAGACGAGGGACTCACCGTTGTTATTGGCAACTCCTTCGTCAACGCATCTTTTTCATCCGCGCTAGTCGGGGACAATTTTGTCAATTTCACAGTTGCTGGCATGCCGTTGGCAGACGCCGTAACGATTGTTGAAACATTGCCTGAAGATGCCAACATCGACCGATTGCTAATAGGTATAGGATATAATGATGCTATCCCTATAATTTCAGATTCATCCGCATACCAACGTCACCAAACAGACAATCTGCTTAAACAATATTGGCTATCAATTCCGTTAGTACGCGGACAATCCATGATCACTACGATGATAAAAGAAGATGTTAAATGCCTTTTAGCCAAAACAAAAAATAGGCGTTGCGCATCAGAAACCGCATTAAATCAAAATAAGCGAAAACCAAAAAACAAAGCCGTAAACTCAACCCATCATTTGCATAAAATTAAAAAAAGCACTGAAGAAAAGTATAAGGAATTTAAACCCTATACTGTAGAGGTTAGCGAGACTTTTGTAGATTACATAGCACGACTGAAAACGGCAGCGGCAGAACAAAACATAGAATTATTTTTGTACACAGCGCCGATTTACTCTGAGTTAAAAGCCCAGCTCAAAACGTCTACTATCGAAAACTTTCGTCAAGTTATGAGGGAAACCGATGTGCACTACATTGACCTGAATTTGGTGATGCCAGATTTACCGCACGATTGCTTCGTAGACGCAAGCCATCTGGGCAAATCCAAGGGCACCCCACTGGCTACTGAAAAGCTAAAACAATTCATTGAATCGAACACAACCATTTGATGGTATACGTTGAATTATTCCCAATGTTGACTCCAAGAACCTAGGTCGACACAAAATCATTGATGCTCGACTGGATGTGTTTCATTGAGTAACTGAATGATTTCCTTTGCTTCGTTATATCAAAGTCAATGATTAGATTACTATGGCGAGCAAATAAAAATTTGTTTATCCTGTTTCTATCATAGATGGAACTTTAAAACGGCATATCGCTTTGGGTGAAAACAAGCCAGTATCTCCCGCAAAAAATATTGTATTATCCTTAGACCAAATAAAGGCCAATTCAACG
>JBCDMA010000256.1:0-5745 GCA_038744645.1 Pseudomonadota bacterium
ACAAGTGTGTTTATTGTTCATGCATAATTTCAAACGGTTGTTCTGACAAGAGCTCTCTGAAGTCACTTGGTGACACCGCTTTACTATAAACAAAGCCTTGAATTTGGTCACAATGAAAAGCCTTTAACATTTGCAGCGTTTTAAGGGATTCGTGATCCGCCACTTGAACTGCAAAAGCAACAAGGCCTGGCGCATAGCGATGTGAGATACATTCGATGGGAATATGAATGCGCCTCTGAAAATAGATTGATGCGAACACCACGTCCATCGGTACATAAGTAATCTTGCCATCAGAATAGTAATTTAAGTAATACATTGCGGGGTTACTGCCGATAAATGCCAAACGACCTTGGGAGCATTTAATAATGCGAGTGTTGCTGATCAGTTTAATTCTTATCTATTCTTACCATGCGAACACAAAGGCCGCCAATGAGCCACAATGGATTGAGTTATCGATGTCTGGCAACCTTACTGCTGCTATTTTTCCTCAAGACAATGAAACTATCATTGGCCAGTATCACAATTGGGTAATTAAACTTAACGATCAGAATGGAGTGCACATTGAAGATGCTCTGTTTTCAATCGGTGGTGGTATGGAAGGGCATGGTCATGGTTTACCATCACAACCGATTGTGACGAGTTATCTTGGTGAAGGGCAATATCTTATAGAAGGCATGCTATTCAATATGGCAGGCGATTGGACGCTATTATTTTTAGTGCAAACACCTTCGCTTTCAGAAAAAATACGTTTTGATTTTGAACTTCAGTTTTAGTGTATGTATATGCAAATTCTGTTTTGTATATTCGCGTTATTTTTGTGCAGCACTACTTCAGCTTATACATTCGCTCAGTGGAACGAAAAAGAGCTTTCCGTCATAAAATCATTGTCATTGAGCAGTTTGCCCGATCTTCCTCCAAGTCCCTCTAATAAATATGCAGATGATCCACTTGCTCAGTCGTTGGGTGAAAAACTATTTTTTGACAAGAATCTAAGTATCAACGGCAGTATTTCATGCGCATCATGTCATCATCCTGACAAACTATTTACTGATGGCCTGCCTAGAGGAGTAGGTGTCAACGCAACAGGGAGAAATACTCCTACGATTGTGGGCAGTGCGTGGCAACGCTGGTTTTATTGGGATGGTCGTAAAGACTCACTTTGGTCGCAAGCATTGATTCCTTTTGAGGCGCCAAACGAGATGGGAAGTTCACGTTTAGCAGTAGTTCGCCATGTTGTTGAAGATGATGACTACGGCGAAACGTACCAACGACTGTTCGGCCCTGTCAATCCTCTGCTCGGACGTTTAAATTTGCCTGCCAATGCTGGTCCACTGGGTGATAAGACATCAAAAGACAATTGGTTTCGTTTATCAAATGTCACTCAAGGAGCCATCAATACCGCATTTTCCAATATCGGCAAAGCCCTGGAAGCTTATCAACGTACACTTATCTATAAGCCCACCAGGTTTGATAGATACGTTAGACAACTCATGACAGAAGATAACAAGAGTCCATTGCTTGACCAGCAGGAAATAGCTGGACTGAAACTTTTTATCAACCCAGAAAAAACTCAGTGCTTGCAATGCCACAATGGTGCAACTTTCACCAATGGCGGTTTTCATAATATTGGGACGGGCACCTTCACAGGGGAAGCGCTGGATCTTGGACGATTTCTGGGGTTGCAGGCGGTATTGAGGGACGAATTTAACTGTTTGGGTAAATATAGTGACGCAAAACTAACACAGTGCAGTCAACTCAGATTTCTCAATAAAGCGCATCACATTCCGTTGCAAGGCGCATTTAAAACACCCTCATTAAGACATTTGAGTCAAACATCACCTTATTTTCATGATGGACGGCTTGCTACTTTGGAAGAAGTGATTGCATTTTATAATGAGCCAGCAACAAATAACGGCCCTCATGAATTAGTACCATTAAATTTGAGTGAGGACGAAATAGCGGCACTGTCTGCTTTTCTTAAAACACTTGAATAATTTCACAACCTGCACAATTCTAAGCAAATATTTTCTGCATTAATTAATCTATAAAATATTGTTATTGTTATATATTTATCCTTATATTTTCGAGTAATTACCACCTGTAATCAAACGCTATTGCATAGTTTGATAATAACGTTTACGATAAATATACATCATACGGAAGAATGATGTGATAAAAAATTAATGGATTTGTTGTTATATGTTGTACCTAAAAACATTGATGAGATATTCGCTGTACATCTGTGTTTGTCTATTAGCGCTTACACAAAAATCGTGGTCTCAGTTTAATTACACCGTCTATGACGGTAACTTCAGGCAGATGCCTGATTTCTCCACTTTACAAATCAGCAACTCCGGCACTAGTGACGTTATTGCCGCTGATGTTGTTGGTCAAACGATCAGCTTCGCGCTGACATTTACACGCCAAATTACCGTTGATATACCAGCGACTTTTCAGTTTAGAACGACATCTGATGACGGTTCTATTTTATATATCGATAACCAGGTTGTCGTAAATAATGATGGTCTACATCCAGCCAGAACAGTCACTGGTCAAATCTTTCTAAATCCTGGCGTGTATAATCTACGCGTGGAGTTTTTTCAGCGCTTCGGTGGAAGAGTGCTAGAGGTCTTATATCGTGCGTCTGGCGGTAACTTTGAAAACATTCCATCCAACGGACAACTGAATGCAGGCAGCGCTAATGTATCAGAAATGGGTTCGTGGAGTCCGGTTATCCAATGGCCTCACATTGCTATATCTGCGGCAAACTTACCAGATGGCCGCATATTAACCTGGTCATCAACAGAAATTGACAGTTTTCCGGCTAACCGCGAATTTTCGCATTCAGCAGTTTTTGACCCTTTAGATAACTCTTTCATCACCACGAACAACAACTTCCACGATATGTTCTGTGCGGGTGTGTCGACACTTGAAAATGGCACAATAGTGGCCTCCGGGGGTAATCCGACCGATAGACGAACCAGTGCATTTAGTCCAGATGCATTCAGCTGGTCTTCGTTTGAGAATATGTTCGACAACCGGTGGTACGGCACAAATATCACATTACCCAACAATGAAATCTTTTCTACATTTGCAAACGGTTCAGGAAATCGCTCCGAAAAGTACAACCCTGCGAGCGATGAATGGATTCGCACACCCAATGCATCCATGCAAACCATCTTAAATGAGCACAACAGCATCGGGAATATGGAGTGGTATGCTTTACTTGCTGTAGAGCCAAATGGACGTGTTTTTCACGGCGGCCCTACTTTAACGTTTCACAGCTTTGATCCCGTCAACGGCACTGCAAATGAAGAATTTGGCAGACCAACAGGGGATCGTGCCAGAAAATGGGGAAACATTGCCACTTATGACGTTGGAAAAATAGTTCTAATAGGCGGAGCTGACTTTCGCGAGAATCCTCGCACAATTACATCAAACGTGTATCTGGTTGATCTGAACGGACCATCGCCTGTCATATCTCAAGGTGCTGATATGAATTACCCGAGGGCGACAAGTAACACTGTGACGTTGCCAAACGGTGAAGTCATGGTCATCGGCGGTAATACGACCGGGTTGAGTTTTTCAGATGCACAGTCAGTTATGCCCGCTGAAATCTACAATCCTGATACCAATGCATGGCACGTTGTTGATTCGATTGATGTACCTCGGAATTATCACTCAACAGCATTGTTGATGAAAGACGGTCGTGTGCTATCTGCCGGTGGTGGGGGATGTGGTAGTTGTAGTGTAAACCATTTAGACGGACAGATTTTCTCACCGCCTTATTTGTTCAATAGTAACGGGTCTCCTGCAACGCGGCCCAGTTTGAATAATGTGCCCTCTGCATCAGGCGCAGCAGATATGTTTACTGTCACTGCCAGCGCAGACACAACTCGCTTTAGTATGGTCCGCCTGTCTGCAACGACGCACCATGTGAATACCGATCAGCGATTTGTCCCGGTGCAATCTACCAGTAATCAAGATGGCACATTTACATTGACTATGAATGCAAACCCCAATGTACTCATTCCGGGATACTATTGGTTATATGCATTAAATGACGATGGTACACCCTCTATTGGCGAAACAATCCAGATACGTAGGGACTTGACCAGAGATCCCGATGACTTTGTTGATTCCGATGATGATGGAATTATTGACACTGAAGATGATTTTCCCAATGACCCAAATGAAACCAGTGATAGTGATGGAGATGGTGTTGGTGATAACAGCGATGCTTTTCCAAATGACCCAAATGAGAGTCAAGACACTGATGGTGACGGTGTAGGCGATAACACAGATGCTTTCCCGAATGACCCTAACGAAAGCCAGGATAGCGACGGTGATGGTTTTGGAGACAACATTGATTCGACCCCGTTTACAGGTTCAAATATCGTTGCGCTGCCACAACAGCCCCGAAACTCGACCACATTAATTGTTGAAAACAGTGGAGGGCAGGATCGCATCTGGAATGTAAATCCAGACAATAACAGTGTGTCTGTATCTGGGCAAAATGGCATATTGATTACTGAAATAGCGGTGGGTCAAAAGCCATGGTCGCTTGCCAAATCACCAAATAGCAGTCAAATACTGGTAACGAACAAAGCCGATGCAAGCATCAGCATCATTGATACCCTAACGCTGTCCGTCATCAATACGGTTCCGTTGCCGCGTGCATCACAACCACATGGTATTGTGTTTAATAGCAGCGGTACTCAGTATTTTGTTGTGCTTGAAGCGCTCGCTCGTTTGCAAAAATTTGACGCCTCATCGCATACACTGCTGGGAGACTTAGCACTTGATGGATCGCCCCGACATCTTGCAATGCGTCATGACGACAGTCGTATATTCGTGACAAACTTTATTACGCCACCAATGCCAGGTGAAAGTACAGCACAGGTGGCATTGCAAACAGGGGCTGGTGAAGTCTTTGTCATCGATCCCGTCAATATGCTTCGGGACAATATCGTTTCCTTAGGTTACGACGGGAGACAGCCAACAGAGAGCAGAGGGCCTGGTTTGCCCAATTACCTGAATGCTCCAGTCATCAGTTTTGATGACCAAATCGCTTTTGTTCCTTCCAAAAAAGACAATATTGGCTCAGGTGCTCTGCGTGGAGGTGTGGGTATGACATTTGACCAGACTGTCAGAGCCAATACCTCCATCTTTGATGTTCGTACAGAATCAGAAAATTCGCTGCGCATTGATTTTGATAACTCAAGCCTTGCAACAGGTGCTGCATTGACGGGTGATAACCGTTATTTGTTTGTCGCCCTTGAAACCAGCAGAGAGTTAGCAGTTTATGACGTAGTCAACGGGTTTGAACTGATGCGCCTGCCGACCGGACGCGCCCCGCAAGGCGTTGCATTGTCTACAGATAGTCGTATAGCCTATGTACACAATTTCATGGATAGAAGCATATCTCGCTTTAATCTGGTAGAGATGATTGAAACATCGCTTCCCGCGTCAAATCCTTTATCCAGTGTATCTCTTGTCAACAATGAAAGCTTGAATAGCCAGGTGTTTCTAGGTAAACAACTCTTTTATGATGCGGCTGATAATCGATTATCTCGCGATAATTATATGAGTTGTGCCTCTTGTCATAACGATGGAGGACAAGATGGCCGGGTGTGGGATTTCACTCATTTAGGTGAAGGCCTGCGAAATACTATCGCAATGAACGGTCGGGCAGCAACAGGCCATGGATTCCAGCATTGGACTGCGAACTTTGATGAGCTTCAG
>JBCDMA010000257.1:0-5711 GCA_038744645.1 Pseudomonadota bacterium
CGTCATGCTAACGCAAATGAGCCCTGCCTTTCAAAGCACGGGGGTAACGCCACAGGCACTGAATTTCAACTCAGAGCGTGCAGAATTGAGGATCCAATCAGTGGCACAAAACTTCGAGTCGCTAGAGCGCTTTACCAGAGAAGTATCAGACATGGGGCTGACCGTTGAGCAAGGTGCGATCAATAATCGCGGTGATCAGGTCATCGGTGTAGTAGTTGTCAAAGGGTAATCGATAATGGCAAATAGCAGTGTTCAAGAATTGAAAAGTTGGTTTAATAGCCTGCAACTAAGGGAGCGCGGTTTGGTTGCGCTGGCTGCGGTCGTTACCTTAATATTCGTGTTTTATATAGTGATCTGGTCACCCTTGAACAATGCGTTGGTAGAAAACCGAAATGCATTAGATGACGACAAGGCATTGGTCAAATGGCTGCAAGAGCAGTCTTTCCGAGCAAGGTTGTTACAAGATTCAGGTGATGTTCCGAGCATCAGTGGTTCGTTAACACAAGTGGTCAATCAAACGACCCGAGGTACAAGCATTGGTATTTCTCGTTTGCAACCGATTGGCGATAATCTTCAGGTCTCAATAGAATCAGTCCCATTCAATGAACTTCTCTCGTGGTTGAATAACTTGGAAACTCGAGGCGTTATCATTTTACAATCAGATATTGTCGACACAGACGACAGCGGCATTGTTCAAGTCAGACGATTAGTTTTAGGTAAGTAATGAAGATATGGCAATGGGTTTTATTGTGCGTATTGGGCTTTTTCATTTTTCTAGTCGCCAATGCGCCAGCAACGCTGCTGTACCGTTTTATCCCAGAACACTCGGATATTGCTGTTGTCCAGCCATCGGGTACGCTGTTCAACGGTAAAATGGCAAGTCTCGGGTATAAAGGTATTGTACTAGATGATTTCTCATGGACCTTATCCCCAGTATCCCTTTTCTTAGGCAAAGCTACACTTGACATCAAAGGTGGCGATCTGCGCCATGCTCAAAAAGCGTCTGCTGAGGGTGAAGTCTCCGTAAGCTTATTTAATTTGTCACACATTTCAGCGTCAGATTTAATCGTATCGGTGCCAATCAAAAGTGTGCTTGCGCAGGTAAATCTTCCCGTACAGATTTCAGCAAAAGGTAAAGTTCGCGTTGATATCGATGTGGCAAGTGTTACAGAGCAATGTCTAGAATTAGCCGGAACGGGTAATTGGAATAACGCCTCTATTGACCTAAATCAGCAAGCTGTTTCTCTAGGGAGTTTTATTGCTGATTTGTCTTGTGAAGACGGTGCTTTTGCTGCTCAAGTGGGTGGAGACAACAAATTTGATCTAGATGCTACTTTCATATTGTCAACCGATGGGCGTCTTTTGCAGTCGGGGACCTTTCAATTAGATCCTTCTTTACCGCAAGCAATGCGACAAGCAGCGGTCTTTTTTGGCGATCCTGGCCCGAGTGGCCGCTATGTTTTACGATAGCGCTTTTTTAGTCCATAGATTCAAGGGCACACCAACTAATAAAGTTCAGGAAAATTAAATGGTGCTAGCGCTAATAGAGTCGCGCTTGTATAAATGCTAGCGCGGGTTTCCTTACCTCTTGTAAGTTGGCCAATCGCGCCACCGCGTTGTTTGATGTTCTTGGTATCAAACAGTTTATCCATCGCATCACCTAACTCTTCCCCCCTCAAAAGTTCTTGATAAACTGTTATTGGCAAAGGCAGGGCCGCAGATTGCCCAAATCGTTTCGAATCACCATTGCTTATACAGACTACTGCGAAGGTTCGAGGACCGTCTTCAAATACATCCACGCCGCCTTCATACGCGATGTAGTAATCCGCTTTGCAGATTTCACACAAGTGCGAGACTCGATTTGACGCACCCCTTGAAGTTTCCTCTTCATTCATGGGTTGGTCAGCGACACCAGATGGCGCAGCAACGCCTTTGATGTCAATATTATACTCACTAAAGTTGATCTCGAAGGCCTGCCGGGCAGCATTTATTTTCGCTGGGTTGTTAGACCCAACAACCACATTCAATGTTTTCATTTTCTCCCTTTGGATTGTTTGGCGTCAGTGCGGACTAAAGTTGTCTTGAATGATCGAATCAAGTAACTCGTGATAGTTGTTTGTATGCACGTGTCCATGAATTTCATTTTCAGGTTTACCGCTGTCGGGATTAGTAATGCCCAGTGTGTAAGCAATACCAAAGGTTTTTGCAGCATCTAAGATGACCTGACTATCATCCACAAACAACGTGTGGGTTTTATTAAAGCCAAGGTGCGATTCAAGTGCTTGCCAAAGAAGCTGAGATTCTTTGCTCACGCCAAATTGATGCGTCGAAATGAGCGTGTCTATATGTTCATCAAGCTGCGTCTGTTCTATTTTTAAGCTCAGACTGCCGGGATGCGCATTTGTGACCAGTGCGATTACTCTGCCAGAACGCTTGAGCGCATCTAAAAATGGAATGCAATCGTGGCGCAATTGAATCATGTGTTTGAGCTCTTGCTTTGCTTCGAGAATATCCATTTGCAGTCGATCAGCCCAATAGTCTAAGCAATACCATTCCAGTTTTCCTTTGACTTCTTCATATGCAGCCATCAATTCTTGAGTGCATTCACTCAACGTCTTTCCGCTGCGCTGTGACAACTTTTCAGGGATCAGTTCCAACCAGAATTTATTGTCAAAATTAAGGTCCAATAGAGTGCCGTCCATATCCAGCAACACAGTTTCTATTTGGTGCCACGGTAAGAGTGTCAATCTGCTATCCTTATGTTAATGTATTAATAAATCATTGAGTCATCACAAGTTATTCATGACTTCGGCCCTCAATCTTCCTAATTAGTGTAACTGCATAAAATAATATGAGTAAACCGACCAACGAAAAAATTCTTCCTTCAATAAAAGCGACAAGAACAGTAGCGAAAAGTCGCTTTTTCAGAGTGGAAGAGGTCGATTTAGAATTTAGCAACGGTGCCACACGCGTATTCGAAAGGATGGGTGGCAGCGGACGAGGTGCAGTAATGATCGTACCGCTACTAAATGAAGACACGTTCTTATTGATTCGGGAATACGCCGCTGGGACGCACACCTATCAGCTAGGATTTCCAAAAGGTCTAATTGATCCAGGAGAAACACCAGAGCAGGCTGCAAATCGCGAACTTCAAGAGGAAGTCGGTTTTGCAGCTAACCAGTTTGAACGGATACAGACTGTGCAAATGGCACCCACCTTCTTTAATGCGTCAATGCACATCGTCTTGGCACAAGATTTGTATCCTTCAGCACTCGAAGGCGATGAACCTGAGCCACTAGAAGTAGTAGAGTGGCCGATTGACAATATTGACGCATTACTTGAACAAGAGGATTTCCGAGAAGCTAGAAGCGTGGCGGCGCTTCTATTGCTAGACAGGTGGAGAAGACGATTATGATGACAAAGCCCATCACTGAGCTACTAGAGCTGGCTAAAGACGTTGCAGTTATTGCAGGTGATGAGGTCTTTAGGCTGTATGATACTGAGGATTTTGAAGCGTTTTCTAAAGAAGATGAATCGCCGGTAACATCGGCAGACTATCGCGCGAACGAGATAATCATGGAAGCACTGTGTTCAAAAACGCCGAAAATTCCAATTATGTCGGAAGAAACAGACATCCCCGCACTTGATGAACGGGCTCAATGGCGACGGTATTGGCTGATCGACCCTATTGATGGTACGCAGGAATTCATTGCAAGATCGGGCGACTTCACAGTCAATATCGCATTAATCGAAGATGGTAAGCCCGTTATCGGCGTTATTTATTGGCCTTGTGGGCAATCCCTATATTTCGCAAGTCACGGAGAAGGCGCATATAAACGCTGTCCTGTAGAGACAAAAGCGATTAATGTGCGCCGATTTGATGTTCCGACCGAAGACGTAATAATGATTGCAATAAGTCGAAGGCAAAGCCGAGAGCGCGTATTAAAGCGACTTACTGACAAGCGTGAATATCAAACACTGCCCACCGGCAGTTGTTCCTTAAAAGCATGTTTCATTGCCGAAGGCAAAGCAGACGTTTTTATGCGGTTAGGTAAAACGGGAGAATGGGATACCGGCGCGTCGCAATGTATTATCAACGAAGCAGGTGGAGCAATCTACGCAGCGACTTTTGATGATATTACCTATAACAAAACTGACTCAGTAGATAATCCTGATTTCGTTGTTCTAGGCGATCAAAGGGTTGATTGGCGCAACATTATTCAATACTACAAGTAACTCAAAATAGGTATTTCATCACAATACGCGTGTATCAGAAAAGATATTTTACGCTGAATTGTCCTTTGCTACTTTTCTCGTCATCAATACTCAAGTCACAAATTACTTAGCGGATACGCTTAAGGCTTTGTTTCCAATGCGATTTTTGCTCTATCTGACGTTAAACTAGAAGCACGGAGGTAGTATGAACGGTAGTTGCGCGTCTGCATTACCTCTTAAGATAAATAACTATCAAACATCGGTTCATAGAAACGGCTTCAGCTTAATTGAATTACTTATCACCATAGCAATCATAGGTATTTTGGCGGCAATTGCCGCAGCTTCCTATAGAAACTACATTGTAAAGGCTGAACTTACTCAAATGGCAAATCAACTTGGCCAGTTTTCGCGAGCATTTGTAGAGTGGCGCGCGATAAATGGTAGGTTTCCAAATGATAGTCACATCATCCTCCCGCCAGATGCACCAGACCTGTCAATTAATTCTGATCAGTGGGCTGCAACAACGCAGTTAGGCGGTAACTGGAATTGGGAGGGACCAGACGGTTATGCTTATGCAGGCATATCGATTGTCGGTGCGACTGCACCAGAAGAAGATATGATGGCATTTGATTTCATCGTTGATAATGGCGACCTATCGAGCGGCAGGTTTCGTCGTACCTCAGGCGGCAGATTTACGTACATTATAGACGAATAGTACCTTCAGCTCCGCTCAGTTATTTGAAATAACTCCTCAAGAATTGGGTGAGTTATCCCGCAGCAATCCTTGGTATCCGCCAAAAAAACCATCGTCAAGCGCATCATTGTCTGGTCTTATGCTTTTTGGTTATTGAATGAATTTGGCAATGTTATATCATAACGTGCAAATTGTAATATTATAACAATTAAAAAATTACAATTAAGAAAACAACAACTCACAATAAGTACGGACCATGAACAAACTCACATATGCCATATTACTCGCATTAGGCAGTGCAAACGTCAACGCTTCAACTATCGCCGGTACTGTCACAGATCAATCGGGCAAGCCGATAACCGATGGTTTTGTATCTGTTGATGGCTCTTCTATAAAAGCACCCATATCAGATGACGGCACTTTCTTACTTTCTGGTTTAAAGCTCGGTGAAGTAACATTGCATGTTGCTTCACCTAATCATATTCATGAACACAGTGAATTTCAGCTTACCGCGAATGGAATCCAAGATGCGACCATTGTTGTTCGCGACGCCAGTATTGAAGTATTAGATGTGTCGTCAGTAGGACTGCACGTTTCAACATTTGAAGGCATATTACCTGCCACCGTGCTTGCTGGAGATAAGCTAAATCGTCGACAAGACGCAACATTGGGAGATACGTTAGATGATGAAGTTGGTGTTCACTCCAGTGCGCATGGAGGGGTAGTATCAACCCCTATTATTCGAGGTTTGAGCGGTCCGCGCGTGTTTATCGCACAAAATGGCCTTGATGTATCTGATGTA
>JBCDMA010000258.1:0-5698 GCA_038744645.1 Pseudomonadota bacterium
AAGAAAAACTAAAAATATTTATACTTATATTAAGAAAAACTTAAAATATATTGTAATCGGCTTTACCACGCTATTTTTAAGGACTCTTGTGTGCTCATTTGCATGCATTAATTAACAGGTTTGAGTCTTCTTGGATCTAAGACTTGTTCTATGAATTCTTTCAGAGCAAGTGTTGCTTCACTGGCTTTGCTATCCACTATCAGGTTAGTTTGAGAAACCCCGATCTCAGGCAGCAAGTTTGAATCGTCAATTTTGACAAGCGGCGGGCTAACAAGACTTTCAGGGACGGCTGCAATCGCCAGATCTGCTTTCACTGCCGCTAATTGTCCAGCGCAGTTTTCACAGGAGTAAGCAATACGATATTCAATACCTGCATCGTCTAGCGCTTTTAATGCAAGGCTTCGCCAGCTACACCCATATTCTGCCAATGCAAGTGGTAATGGGGTTTTGTTAATGACGGCGCTGTTTTCCAAGGTCGCCCAAACGATTCGTTCAAGACGGATAGTTTTATGATATTGATCAGCCACTGAATCGAGATTTAGCGATATCAGCGCCAAATCAATCTTACCATTGTCAAATTTTGCTTTTAAGTCGACGCTTGTACCCATCACAACATCGACCTGTACAGACGGGTGGGATTTAGCAAAATGGGATAGAATTGCGGGCAGTTCATTTGTGCTGAACTGCTCAGGCAAACCAATGGTTACGGTTCCTCCCAAGCGTGGACTGATAAATTGGGTTACAAGCTCTTCATTCAGCTTTAATAGTTGCCTGCCATACCTCAACAAGGTTTCACCTTCGGGTGTCAGCACCACCTCTCTGGATTTCCTGATAAGCAGCTCACACTTCAAAAGCTCCTCAAGCTTTTTGACCTGCATACTGATTGCTGCAGGTGTCCTAAACACCATCTTCGCAGCCTTTGTCATGTTTCCGGATTCCGCGATCGCCGTAAACGTTTTTACCATGTCTAAATCGATGATTGGTGTGCTGGTAGCGATTGGATGCACCGCTTTTTCCTTTAGATTCGACATATCGTTTCAATAGTTTTGCTATATATGTCTTTCAGTTTATCTTAAGAGAGCAGTATGTGAAATTAGAAATACTTAATTTATGTGTAATTTGCAATCATGGATTACGTGTCTCTTAAAACACTTAAAATGCGCCTACGTGCAATGCATTAGAAACAAAAGGCTAGTTTTCTTTTATAAATGCTATTGCTTCTTCAGAAACAACGTCAGGCGCCTCAAGTTGCGGATAATGACCAATATCGTCAAGTTCGGTAACGAGCGGATCGGTAATAAGCTCTCTATACCTATCAACCATATGCGCACCTGAGACAGGGTCTGCCATTCCTACAGTGAGTTTAATCGGCACTTGCGTATTTTGTAGTGCAGTTACCCACCGCTCTCGGTGTGCAGTGCGCTGATGCACATAATCCAAGATTTTGTGCATCACGTGTTTGCCATTGTTATGTTTAATTAGATACCAAAAGTCTTTGATTTCTTGCTCGGAAGGGGGCGTATATTGCCCGAAGATGTGTTTGAAGTTTATCTCTAGACTTTTGCGAGTTAAGAGCCGTGCAAATACGCCGCCTAATGGACTTAACATCAGTTTTTGCACTAAAAGCGCATGATGCGTCTCAGGGAATAAACCCCCATTGAGTAAATGCAGTGTTTTTATCTCAAATGAAAGGATGCCATCACACTGTCTTGCGAGAAGCTCTTGACTCACTGTATCCCCGTAATCATGTGAAAGCACATGGGCAGTTGAAACACCTATCTGCCTTAGTGCATCTTCAATGATGTCAGCTTGTTCTTTTATTAGATAATCTTGTTTTGGTTTGCTGCTATAGCCAAAACCTAGCATGTCAATCGCAATACATTTATAGCGTTGCGTGAGTTCAGGCCAGATCTGATACCAATCCCAGCTTGAGGTCGGAAATCCGTGGATCATCAACAATACAGGACCATTTCCATTCATTTTGTAAAAAATTTTGTGGTCATTAATATCTAAAAAGCTGCCGGTATAGTACCAATCTGTCAGTTGCATCTTATATCTTAAGCGTCGGGATTAACGCTATCCAGTATTGTTGTTTTTGTAAAGTTAACACTAACTTACTATATCGTCTTTGTGAAACAGTTCTACATCCCGCGACTCAAAGCACGCTTAAATATCGATTAGCACAATCGCTATATTCCATTATTAATCCACCGGTAATTCACTACACTATTAAAGAGTCATCAACGTTTTTACATAAAGGATATTTTTAATGGCAGAGACCCAAGCTGTACCCAACACTACATTTAAGACCCGCGTTAGAAATGATGCGCTTAAAACGGAAAATCCATTTGAGTGGAAAGATCTTACTAGCGACGACGTTTTTAAGGGCAAAAATGTAGTGCTTTTTTCACTTCCCGGCGCGTTTACGCCCACGTGTTCGACGTCACATTTACCGCGATATGAAGCGCTTTATGAAGACTTCAAAGCACTTGGCGTCGATGCAGTTGTATGTTTATCAGTAAACGATGCCTTCGTCATGTACCAGTGGGGTAAAAGCCAGAACGCTGAGCATGTGTTTTTGCTGCCTGACGGCAATGGTGAATTCACGCGTAAAATGGGCATGCTTGTCGATAAAGCCAATCTTGGCTTTGGTATGCGCAGTTGGCGTTATTCGATGTATGCAGAAGATGGTGAAATAAAGCAATTATTTGTCGAGCCGGGCTACGCAGATAATGCACCTGATGATCCTTTCGAAGTTTCAGATGCAGATACCATGCTTGAGTACCTGAAAAGCAAATAATCATCTAACTTTTCAAAACCATTTGAAATGGGCAGCCGATACGCTGCCCTTTTTGTTGGCTGAGCTGATCGAGCATGGTTATGCAAGCGATAGGAATTTAGGCGTTATTCGGCATGTTCATAATCACAATGTTGCATAGGTAATATCGCAATTTTGATGTACTATCCACACTTTAGATTTACGAGTTAAAGGTGTAAAGCAAATGCAAGTGGGTTTCGTCGGATGGCGCGGTATGGTTGGCTCTGTATTAATGGAGCGTATGCAGGCAGAAAATGATTTTGTCGGTATAGAGCCTTATTTTTTCACAACGTCTAACGTAGGTGGTAAAGGACCAGCGTTAACAGGTGATAAATTTACCATCACATCTAGCCCATTGATGGATGCTTATGATGCCAATGCGCTGTCTCAAATGGATGTGATCATTTCATGCCAAGGAGGAGACTACACCAAGAAAGTATATCCCGACCTTAGGGCTTCCGGTTGGACTGGTTATTGGATCGATGCCGCATCTGCCCTACGAATGGCAGATGACGCTTGTATTATTCTCGATCCGGTGAATAAGAACGTTATCGAACAAAGCCTTGAACAAGGTGTTAAAAACTATATCGGTGGAAACTGTACTGTCAGCCTGATGTTGATGGGATTGGGCGGCCTGTTTAACGCTGGTTTAGTTGAATGGGTGTCATCCATGACCTATCAAGCAGCATCAGGTGCTGGCGCTCAGAATATGAGAGAGTTGATCAAGCAAATGGGTGCTATCAAGCACAGCGTAGCAGACATGCTAGCGCAACCATCATCTGCTATTTTGGATATTGATCGCGATGTATCCGCGTTTACGCGCAGTGATGCAATGCCGACAGAGCGATTTGGCGCACCTTTGGCAGGAAGTCTGTTGCCTTGGATTGATGTGCAATTAGAGAATGGGCAGTCAAAAGAAGAGTGGAAAGCGTTCGCAGAGACAAACAAGATACTTGGCAATACTGATCGTCCAATTCCAATTGACGGCACTTGCGTTCGAATTGGCGCAATGCGATGCCATTCACAAGCATTGACTATCAAGTTGGTAAAAGATGTACCCATAGCCGAAGTAGAACAAATCATTCAAGAGGCTAATCCATGGGTTAAATTGATTGAAAATGAACGCGAAGTAACCTTGCAATCGCTTACACCCGCTGCCGTGAACGGCAGGTTAGATATTCCCGTTGGAAGGGTGCGCAAAATGAATTTAGGACCGGAATACCTAAATGCATTTACAGTAGGTGATCAGCTACTCTGGGGAGCCGCAGAGCCGTTGCGTCGCATGCTTGAGATCATCAGGCAAGTATAAACCGGCAGGTCGGCAACTTAACTTCGTTGGGTTGCCCGACTGCTTCTATGACGTTCGAAGTCGGTAATTTTGGCGCCTTTCGGTAAGTCCTCATCGTTGATAATTGTATTTTTTCCCTTTCTTTTTGCCGTATACATCGCGACATCTGCGCGATGTAACCAGTTGTCTATGGTTTCTCCTCTCCTCAACATCGCGACACCCATAGAGACGGTGTAGATGGGTAATTCTTGTACACGTTCCTTCATAAGTGAAAACTGAATCAATTCAGCAAAATCCATCCCATCACTTGCATTGTCACCGGCAACAATAACCGCAAATTCTTCGCCACCAAGGCGATACATACTGTCACTATCGGCCAAACGCTTTGTAACCGTTGAACACAGGTGTTTCAAAATAAGGTCGCCTATTTGATGGCCCTTTGTATCGTTAATGACTTTGAAGTCATCAATATCTATGACAATCATTGAGTAAACAAGCCTATCCAGCTTTTCTTTGGCGATACTTTGCGAAGCTTCTTCAGCAAACAATCTTCGATTGCCAACTCCAGTGAGCGGATCAATTGAAGCCAGTGAATTCAAGGATTTGTTTTCGATCATGATTTCTTTTGAAAATACACTTACAAAAGTAGCTGTGCCAAACAAGGCCAAATAGATGGTAAGTGTATGCATGCCATCCGCTGAATTGAAAATCGTTGGCGCAATGGCGGCGGATATTGCAATAACAAAGAGAAACGCATATTGATGTTTTACTAAAAAGTACGCTGTCAGCACCGTAGGAAAAATCCAATAAACTTGTTCGATTCCACCAAAAACGACAGTCAACGATGCCCCTATTGACACTAAGCAACACATGTACAGCTTGAGAAAGCTTAAGTATCGCCCTTTGAGCGTATTGTAGAAAATAAACGCCGCGCTGATTATTAGGAATACATCAAGCGTGAAAACAGCCCAGTCTTGAGCGATAAGCCGAATCACCGTTGGAGGTGTTACGAATAAAATCACCAATGTACTCAGCGCAAATAGAATACGTTCAGACATTCCTTGCCGTCTTAGCTGAGTAAACAAGTGCAATATATGCACTGAAAAAGCTACATTTTTTTTAATGTTAGCCTCAGCTTTGGTTTCGGCGATGGTGTCTGTATATCTGTGCGGTGATATTTGGAATCGGCTCAGTTTTTTGGATTCATTTTCCATAGGTTTTTCAATATGCTGTTTTTTTTCGCGGCCGAGTTTTAAACAGCATGTGATACTCCAGGTGCAACCGGTTATCTGTTATGTTCACTAAGTATAGTCAATAATAGGAATTCGACATGAGAATCCGCATAAAGTTATTTGACGTTATAGCGCTTTTCTCTTCGAATTAGACAGGGTTGATGCCGTTAATGGATAAAATGTGTTTTTGCAGTAGATCTAAGAATACGCTTAGCCTGCGAGGTTGATGTCGATTCGGCAAGAAGGCAAGGTGAATAGTTAATGTCGGCGCACTCCAGTTCGGTAAAACATTTACAAGCGTGCCACTTCGAAGTTCATCTTCAACGAACCATTGCGGTAATACAGCAATGCCGGCGCCCA
>JBCDMA010000259.1:0-5657 GCA_038744645.1 Pseudomonadota bacterium
CTACGGCAAACGCTGTAATGCATGGTGTAAAGCAAGACGTGCTAGCCGTCAGGATCCAAGACTAAACACCAAACTCTTCATTGCTTAGGGTGACAGTTTGCTGTTAGCGAGTTGTCTTTCTTTGCGAAAACTTATCTCAGGAGTGATATTTGCTCTAATCTGAGTATGCACCTTGGCATACATCAACTGTAATTCCTTGTTGGAAGATAGTTTGGCTAGGCGCATGTTAGATTCCACGTGTTCAAGCGCGGTTCGTCCATCTGGCCCAGTAAGCAACAAATACAAGTCAATGTTTCTTATCATCTGCAATGTTGAGTCCGCGATTTCGCTTGATGCAATATGCATATTTGATGGATGAATATTGATATAAAAGGGATTCAACTCGTTTTCAAAGATAATGTAAAACGTCAGTTTTGAATCACTCAAGCTACTGAGCCAATCATTATTCAATGCATCTTTCACCAAGCTAATCGCAGTTCTGTAGTATGCATAATCTTCTTTCTTTG
Organism: Pseudomonadota bacterium; assembly: GCA_038744645.1. Classification (GTDB taxonomy): domain Bacteria; phylum Pseudomonadota; class Gammaproteobacteria; order Enterobacterales; family Alteromonadaceae; genus Glaciecola. Next base: position 507 of record JBCDMA010000259.1, read on the forward strand.
CTGCGCTTGTCTGTCTAATCCCTATTGACTTTATGACAAGCGCTGCAGGCACCAGCTACTTTTCCAGCCAAGAAATAGCGAGGCGGATTAATTGAAGCCGCCCCTCTTGCCTGGTCGACTTTTGCAATAAAATCTTGCATATAGTCATCCATAAACGGATGATTTACGCCTGCATTTCCAGCTTTAAGGCGATTAGCAATACGACCCATATCCCTCAAGATGTTAACCACCTGTTCGCGTCGCACTTCGTTGTTATCACTCTCTTGCCCTTCATTTTCATGCAATGCCTGTTCTAACAGCACCATTTGCTGCGCAAGAAGTGACATTTCTGAACGTAACTCAGTGGTTGAGGTGTAATTAAAATCAGGTGGATAAGTCACTTTGCGCAGACCTTCGGCAAGGTTATTGCTGCAGCCAATCAAAAGAAAACAAATTAAAAGGATCAAAACAGTCGAAACAACGAAAAATCGACTACCGAACGTTTTCATAATGTTTATTCCCCGATAAATTATCGTCGCCGATGCGCTGTGCACTTCTGCTTCACTACACCATCATGTCTTTGAAATAGAAACTCTTGGTCATTCCATTGCATTCTCTATTGCAGTAGGTCTTTGCACAGCACTCCTTATATACTAATGATTAACAAAAAATTAACATTGATCTGGGTCATTTGAAGGGGATGTTGCGGTAGGGTAAGTGCGAAAGACTTGGTGTTTAGCGCTATATGGGCTGCGAGTTACGCGGTTAAGTAGATTTTATGAAGTCGGGTTTTTTACTAAAAGCAACTACGAAGGCCGGAATGTCTTTCGCTGATAGTGGCTTTGCAAAAAGAAAGCCTTGAAACATCTCAACCCCTTCGGATTGCAATAGTTCCAATTGCGCTGCTGTTTCGACACCTTCCACTACCGCATAGGCTTGCATGCGAGAGGCGATAAATCGCGCGGCCGAAATGATAATTAAGTCTTTTTCGTCAAGCGTGGAAACAAAACTGCGATCAATTTTAATGAGGTCGAAACTGATTTTTTGAAGCTGCTTAAGCGAAGAATAGCCCGTGCCGAAGTCATCAATGGCAATGCGAATACCTTGTTGCTGCAGCATATTCGTCAAACTATTGATGCGGTTGTAATTTTGTACGAGCGCAGTTTCGGTGATTTCTAGCTGTAGCCGTCTGGGATCAAAGGATAATTCGCTTAATACCGAAAGGACCTCCTCGTGAAAGTTTACTCTGTGCAGTTGCACCGCTGAAACATTGATCGAGAGGTACTGCGTTGGAGAGGCGAATTCATTGAATTCTGCTATCGCGTTTTTCAGCACCCAGTGACCAATGTCATATATTTGCTCAGTTTTCTCAGCGATAGGAATAAACTCATTTGGGCTGATTGCGCCGGTTGGATGCGTCCATCTGATAAGGGCTTCATAACCGAGGATCGCATGATTACTGATATCCAAGATAGGCTGATACATCAACGAGAACTGATTTTGCTTCGACGCTTCACTCAAGTGTCTTTTGATCCATTGCTCGCGAATGTATTTCTCACTTGTCGCTTGCGAAAACATCACGGGCGCAACTTCATCCTTGTCTTGCTTGTGTGCATACATTGCCAAATCTGACAATTGGATAAGTGTTTCTGCCGTATCTGCATGCTCTGGGTAAAGCGCCATACCTATACTCGCTGAATAAGTAAAATGCTTTTGCCGAACATCTATGGGGAGAGAAATGAGTTCCAAAATTTCAGCGGCAAATTCTTGGGGTGACTGTAAGCCTGACAGACGTTGTATTGCGATAAACTCATCGCCGCCCCAGCGCGCGCAAATGTGTTCATTTTTAAGGCACAGACTTGACAAGCGCTTGCCTATTTCTACCAGTACTTCATCACCATAGGCATGACCATAGCTATCATTGATGTCTTTAAAGCCGTTGAGATCAATAAAGTGCACACAAAACTGATTAGTGGTGAAATCAGGATTGCTAAAAAGGTTGGTTGCGCTTTTGATCAGCGCATGTCGATTAAAAAGACCGGTGAGAATGTCTGTATTCGCGAGCTGGTAAATCTCGTTGGTGCGCTCCTCCACGCGTTTTTCAAGTGTGTGTGCATATTCATCCAGCGACTTATTTGCATCTTCTAATGCGTTGTTTTTCTGTTCAACAACGTACTTTTCTTTTGCGAGCTGATTTGCCAGGTCACTGTTTTTTGACGATAAGTTCAGTGTGTCGGTAATCAACTGGCTTGTTTTATTGGCGGAAGAGATCAACGCTAACAGATAGCCAATGCCGAGAACACCGATAATTTTGAACTCCTCTAGCTCCATTTGGATAAACAAAACACTCGACGGGAGCAACAGCATGAACATGTAAGCGATATTTAAATTTTTAATCGAACCAAGCACACTGCAGGAACCACCTACCATTGCGCACAAAATAATGCTAAGCGCGTAGACCTCAATTTGAGTCATTGTTGAGATAAACGAAAGCGCAAAGGCTGACCAAATCATAGCGGTAATGAATAATCCAACTGCAAACCGCCTCAAATAGAGGTAAGGTGAGTTGCGTACTTGCTCCGGATGATGAAGTCTCTTTCGCGCATCTATGACCCTGAGAGTCACTATAAACGTCATGCATAGCCATACTGCAATTGCTGTAACGACACGTTCTTTGTCAATGACAATCAGTGTTAGGCCAGTAAAAATGAAGATATTTACAAATGCGCCTGTATATGCATTTTTGTACAAAAGCATCACACGATCAGCGAGATGTTGTCGTTCAAATGAAGAAACAAGCATGAATGGAATGTTACTCGACTAAAAAATCTATAACATAATTGCGATATTAGCAGGATTGTAGCGATAGATCTGCTTGTACACACATCATCATCTTATACCTACTTATTAATTCTCACTGCTTTCGGGTTTTACTGTTTCCAATAGGAAAACTAGGGTGATATGTTTGACTCGTGCATCTATGCAAACAAAAAAGATGGACGTATTGAGAATCGCTTTATTTCGAAAACAAACGAGTAGTGGATTTATCTTGAAACATACCATACCGACTGCTGCAATTTTCGTAGATGTACAAAACATCTATTACACGTGCCGAGAAGCATTTGCGCGTCAATTCAACTATCGAATGCTGTATCAACAGTTAGCGGATGAATACAATATTTCGCATGCATTTGCATATGCGATAGACAGTCAAAATGAAGGCCAAAAAAAGTTTCAGAGTGCATTACGCCATATGGGTTTTGAAGTAAAGCTCAAACCCTATATTCAACGAAGTGACGGCTCGTCAAAAGGTGACTGGGATGTTGGTATAACGCTGGATGTAATAGATTATGCTAAAGACGTTGAGCATATATTTTTGATGAGCGGTGACGGTGATTTTGACTTGTTACTGCAACGTGTTTCTCAAAGGTACGATGTAGTTACACATGTCATTGGTGTTGAGCCGCTTACTGCGACTAGCTTGGTTCAACAATGTGACTTTTTTCATCCTGTTACTCTTGAACAGCTGATTTGATGTATCCGTTCTTTTGTCCACTACACGGCTAAAAGCTACAAAACGCCATACACGACACACCTAGTCTGTAGGTGCTCTTGCTTGATATGACGTTGGCACAAAGCTGTTTCATTGGCTCTCCTTGTAGCCATACAACGCCGGATCGCAATCAATGCAGCGTTCAAATTTTTTACTTTTAGAACTACTCTTTTAGGAACGGATGCGTTAAGTGTTCAAAAATTCACTGGAAAAAGGAGCGTTTCTAATTTGTTAAAACTGAAAAAACCAAATTGGCTACAACATCTTCAATTCCTATCAGTCCCTCAAATAAGGTTAAGCGGAAAACCAAGATCAACGTTTAACAAAAGAAAAATTGCGTTGTTAAAAAAGCATTATTTTAACGCAAACTGCATTGTTGAATACGGGTCTGGTGGAAGCACCATTCTGTCTTTAGAACATAGCGTAAATAAGATTTATAGCGTTGAGACAGATCCTAACTGGGTTGATTTCGTTTCGGACTATCCTTTATGCAAAGAATCTATCGCTACAGGTAGGTTGGTGCTTGAGCATTTTGATATTGGAAAAATCCGTGGACACGGTCGACCAAAGACAAAAAGCCATATACATAGTTGGTCTCGCTATGCGTCTGACATATGGAAAAGAATCCGAGAAGATGAGATGACTAATGAGGTCGAAGGCGTACTTATTGATGGGCGTTTTCGAGTCGCTGCAGCTTTGTACAGTCTATTGCAAGCGCCTGACGCAACATTATATTTTGATGACTTTACCAATCGCAAAGAGAGCTATGGCATCGTATTACAACATCTAGACGTTATTGATGAAGCCGACAATTTGGTCGCGCTCAAGCGTAAAGCGAATTGTAAATTCCCAGAAGTGGTGGAGAATCTTTGCAACTATATATTGCAGGTGCGCTAGAAGTATTGACTGCGTGCATATGCACGTAATGAAATTGAAATTATATAAACCCACATAGCAATATCAATAATCAATTGAGATATATATGAAGAAATTAAAAGCGGATAACTATGATTTGAGTGCGTCATTTGTCTGGATAGAGATCAAGCCATTCGCGTCACGAGGCGAGCTAATCCCCGTATTACACAACCCAAGTGACGACACGCTAGCAGCACTGACTGAATTGGCACAATAATGAATCACAAAACAACGGTATTTGTATGCGGCGTGCTGCTATTTCTTCAGGGATGCAAAGGCACGGACGATTTCATCGCTCAGCCGACGTTAAACGTGGCAGGGCAGGCGCAATCAAAAGTAAATCTGATTGCTGTTATTGAAGCATTATTCACCAATAATGCTAATCCTTATCAGATCAGTCTTTGTGATGCTGACTTAGTTACGAAACAGTGCAAGGATTCAAATAATGCGCCTTATGCCACTGGTTTGGGCGGCTTCTTTCTCCCTTTAAAGCTGGAGATGAAAAGTATCGATGTCGTGGCTTATGAAAGAGATTCAGACAGTTTAAGTATGACAACTACACTTGACGCGCCTGTTAACGAGATCCAGTCGGCGTGTGGCAAAGTGGACGGATTCATCAAAGCAACAAGTGAGCTGTCAGCCGTTATGGAATTTCCCGGTACATATTGTAATTGGATGCTCATTGGCAACGTTACTCAATCAGC
>JBCDMA010000260.1:0-5654 GCA_038744645.1 Pseudomonadota bacterium
CATAAATAATAAGAGTGATTATCATAATTTGCAATTAATCAACTATTGCGGAGTATGAATATGTCTCAAGCACTTACGCCTATTACCGTTGCCACGGGTGACGGTATAGGTCCATCAATCATGCAAGCAACCTTGCACATTCTAGAAGCCGCTGGCGCTCGAATTGCCCCGGAATTCATCGAAATAGGGGAGAAGGTATACCTGCGTGGTCAAAGCAATGGCATCGACGAAAAAGCTTGGGAATCACTACGACGAACCAAAGTATTCTTAAAAGCGCCCATTACAACCCCACAGGGCGGTGGCTACAAAAGTCTAAATGTGAGTATGCGCAAAGCGTTAGGGCTATATTCAAACGTGCGCCCTTGCATTGCGTACGCGCCTTTTGTAGATACCAAACATCCTGATATGGACTTAGTGATCATTCGCGAAAACGAAGAGGATTTATATGCAGGCATTGAACACCGACAAACAGAAGAGGTTTTTCAATGCCTTAAATTAATCACCCGTCCAGGCTGCGAGCGCATTGTTCGATATGCCTTTGAATATGCGCGCCAGCAGGGTCGAGAACGCCTTACCTGTATGATCAAAGACAACATAATGAAGTTTACCGATGGTCTATTTCACAGTGTATTTAAGGAGATTGGTAAAGAGTACCCTGACATTGAACAGGACAGCATGATCATTGATATTGGTGCCGCACGCATTGCTGATTCACCGGAAACGTTTGATGTTGTGGTGATGCCTAATCTTTATGGCGATATCGTGTCTGACGTGGCAGCGCAAATTGCCGGTTCAGTGGGTATGGCTGGTTCGGCGAACATTGGTGATCAATGCGCCATGTTTGAAGCGATACATGGCTCAGCACCAGACCTTGAGGACCAAGACGTGGCTAACCCTTCTGGCTTACTTCACGGCGCTATCCAGATGTTAGTGCATATTGGACAGCCGGAGGTTGCAGAAAAAACGCACAATGCTTGGTTGTGTGCCTTGGAAGATGGGATACATACTGCCGATATCTATAAAAATGGTATAAGCCAACAAAAAGTAGGCACATTGGCCTTTGCTGACGCCGTGATTGCAAGATTAGGACAAACCCCTCAACAACTTAAGTCAATAAGTTATCAAGAGGCAAAACCTCTGGTATTACCCACGCCTCGGCGTAAACAACCCGCCAAGAAGGAATTAGTGGGAATCGATATCTTTTTGCAATGGCAAGAGGGTCAACCAAGCGATTTAGGTGGGATGTTAAATGCGTTGGGTGGTGGTAATGCGCAGTTGCAGGTCATCACTAATCGAGGTGTTAAAGTCTGGCCGAACGGAATACCCGAAACTTTTTGTACAGACCACTGGCGTTGTCGTTTTACTGCGCCAAATGGCATTCTAGATTTCGCTGAAGTACTTGCCTTACAAACACGCTTGCACGATGCTGGATTCGATGTTGTGAAAACTGAAAACCTTTATACCTTTGATGGTGAAGCGGGTTACGCCGCTGTACACGGTTGACCATGGTTGATGGTCTGCTGCACCCACTAAGCTAATGTGGGTGCAGCATCTAATGGTACTAAAACACTAATTCTCAATCCCCAATTCTACGCCGCTGAACGAATTCTTCGTGTCGTCTAACGAAGCCTGTGCGACAACTGCCCGTTCTGGTGAAAGGCCAGCCTCGTTGACTAAGTATGTCTTGGCAGCAATGGCGCGTTGTTGGGCGAGTGCGGTTAACTCCTCATCTGGGATCTCAATTGCGGAGTACACTGCAGTGTATTGGTTTTGTATAGACGGTGGCGCTGGTGATTCAGAAGGCTCTGTCGGCTCAGATGGCTCAGATGACTCTGTCGGTTCAGATGGCTCAGATCGTTCCTCGTTACTTTCCAAACTTGAATAGCGTGTACTAATAGCCCGCTCCCAATTTTGACCTCTTGTATTTATCTCTTCTTCTGTTAGTCCTGCCTCAATGAGTTGTGTTTCTAGCACATCTTGCTGAAGCTGATCGCGATCAGCCTGCAAATTAAGTTGACCTGTGACGAGAAGCGACAGCTTAGGACGCTGTGCCATTGCATCAGCCAACGAGTTTAAGCTATTGCGCGCTTGCTCAGACAGTTCAACAGAGCCGGGAGGAAAGTTGATGTTCTGAAGGTCTTCATCACTGCCAGCAAGACTTGCAAGGAGTGAAAAGGGTGAAGTAATCACTTTAGTGATCACGTTAAAAAATGCTTTGACCACGACACTGCCAATACCAAAGCTTGGATCATTGACATCGCCTGATACGGGCACTTGCATGTCAATAACGCCATTGGCATCGGTAAGAATGGCCAGTGCAAGTTCTAAAGGTAAATCTACAGCTTTATCACTATCAATCTTCTCACCAAGTTGTAACTTATCGATAAGCAATGCATTGTTTCCTTGTAACTGATTGTTATCCAGTTTGTATTCAAGGTCTAGGTTCAGTAAGCCTCGATTGATTACATGTCCAGCATAAGTGCCGGAGTAGGGCGAAAGAGTAGCCATATCCACACTGTTAAAATTAAGGTTCAAATCAAGTGCCAATGGGTCACCAAATGGTGAAAGCTGCCCTGCCAGAGAGACAGGTGCATACTTGTCCACAGCCCCTTTTATGTCCACTGTGGCTGAAGATTGAGGATCGGAACTGATATTAAGTATCTCTCCTTGCATATCGCCAATTACGGTCCTAAATTGCAAAGGTAGAGACTCGTCCATGAAGTCAATTTCACTGTCAGCGATAGTGATTGTGGGTACGTTAAATGACCAGGGTTGTTGCTCTTCAGCGGTATCAGCAGTATTTGATTCATCGCTATTCGCATCGCTACTTTCCGAGGCAGTCGGTTGTGTTTGTTCTTGTGTCTGTTCTTCTGCTAGAGCCCGGCTATCTGCGTCTTTCTCTGTTTCTTCGACCGCCGGATTTTGCCAAATATTTGAAGTGTTGATTGAGCCGTCTTGCTTAATATGGATACGTCCGAACAGTCCGCCAATAGCGAGTGTATTTAACGACATGTTGCGCTGGTCCATATCGACATTTAAGCCGTCAAACGTAACACTATCGAAACCTGTGACTTGCGCATTATCTACTTCTGACATGACTGCAAAGTTGCTAACTGCCGCGTTAAGTGCAACTGACTTGGGAGCGAAAGCAGATAAGGTTATATTACCATCCACATCTAAGCGCCCATTTTCAATACTGGCCATTATTGCTTCAGGCTTGTTGGGATTTAGAGTGGCAAGATGTAGGTCCTTCAAGTTGTAAGTCAGCTCACCGGCACCTTTAGCAGTCTCCAACGCACCTTGCACATCAAACTGCGTCTTATCGTTCATTGACAATGCAAGAGACACGTCAGTTGAGCCTGCAAAAGGCCATGTGAAATTCTGAACGGTTGCATCAATTGGTTGAAGCTTGAGATCCTTAGGATCAGTAAAATCAGATCGCCATTTCACTTCCCCTTGATTCAACTGGGTTTTAAGCACCCGGACTGTCCAAGCTGATTCCGATTGTTCCCTGTTTGCTACGGTCTGTTCGGTTTCTCCTGTTGTTTCTTCCTTAGTTTCTGATGTACTTGTTGCTCCATCAGCTGAATCTGGCGCATTCGTGGACGGTGTCGTGGGTGAGGGGACAAACATCTCCACCAAACTGATGGTGTCCTCTTCCATCCAACCAGCCAAAGCAATACTATCAATGATAATCTCATCAATCGTGGCCTGCTGGTTGTCGCTGTCAACGCTTATATTATTGACGTTGAATGCAGGTAAGATTACCGAAGTTTGCGATAGATTTTCACCCTCTTGCGGAACAATTTCGACGTTAGATAACCCAAAGCGTCCATTGGTTATTGCATATTGAAGTGCGTCGCTCCAGTCGATGTCATAGTTTCCGCCAATGGACAGTGCACCTTGTGTTAACTCAAATGACAGAAAAGGTGACGCGAATTCCCATAGCTTTCGCAGATTAAGGTCACTTATTGTCAACTTACCCTGACTATTTGCCTTCGGGATTGAAACTTGCCCTTCCCAGCGCAAGGTGCCTCCGCCATCGCCTTTAAGGTCAATCGAGTAGGGTTTACCGTCGTCGAGTACAGTAGAGATTTCCGTTGCGCGAACATGCAGACCATCCCATTTGCTTTCATAGGGCATTGGTCGCGCTAGATCACTCAAAACGATACTTTCAGAATGGATATCTAACTCTTTGATGGTAAGGCCTGGAGCACCTTTTTCTTCTAATTCAGGTGTTGTGGATGTTGCGCTCTCTTTTTCAGCTGCTTCTGTATTTTCACTTGCGGATTCTCTTTCAATTTCTCCTGCGGTTTCCGCCGCGCCGTTTCCTTCATCTGTCGGAGGCAAAAGGCTTGAGAAGTTATATTGTTCATCATCTATGCGTTTTAAGTTGAGGAAGAGATTTTGCAAGCCTACCTTGTCTAACACCCATCCTGTTCGCCATATGCTTGTGGTGGAAAGATTGACTGTGGCGTCATTGAACTTCAAAAAAGGCTCGCCGTTATCGTCTGTAAGATCGAATTCGCTGATATCAAGGCTCAGTTTGAAAGGATTTAAAACAACCCATTTGGTTTGCAAATCCCAACCGTAGTTGTCTTCAATGTAGCGATGAGGGAAATAATTAAGCGCAGGAGAAATAATTAGCAATGCAATTGCGAGGTAAACGGCGTACGCAATCACCGCAACCCGAAAAAAAGTGCGCACGATTTGAAAGACCTAAAAGAGAGAAGAATAAAACGGAATATAGTGCATCTTATAGGTGAAAATCAAAGTCCTACATTCAAAAAACTACGTTGATAAACATCTACGTAGAGATGATGCACTGTTGCTTTTGCCTAAGTTGCTTCGGCGTATCACCAAATTCCATCTTAAATGTCTTGATAAAGTGAGAAATGTTTTCATAGCCGACAAGGTAAGCGATTTCGGTAATGTTTTTATTCGAATCGGTCACCAAGGTCTTAGCGTGCATTAACCGCGCTTCCAATAACCACTGCTTTGGGCTCTTGCCATGCAAGCGCTTGAATTCTCGGGTAAAGGTAGACAAGCTACGGCCAGATAACCTGGCATAATCACCAATGGAGAGATCTTTTAAAAAATGCTCTTTCATCAGCTGCTGTATGTTTCTTTTTTTTGAATGCTTGTGCACATTTGAAATTGTCGCACAGAATCGGTCTGACTGATCTTCATCATTTAGCAGATGCAATAACTCGAGCAGTTTGTATTGGATTAGCTTAGTCACTCTCGCATTTTGTTTGTACACATGGGTAAGCGCTTGCATGTAGCGTGAAACAATGGCCGATGAATTGATTTTATATGGTTCAGCCTGCTTGTTGTTGGCCACGCCCTTATTTTGCGAATTTAATAAAAACTGTTCTAGGATTGCGTCTGAAAAAAAGAACAGCATGGCCTCAAGTGGGCCGTTTTCACTGCGAAAATTTGAAATCAGATAGGTGTTCTTTGGAATGATGATCATATCGCCCGTTTTGACAATAAATTCTTTGTTGTCAAAAGTAGTGAAACTCTCAGCACCATTGAGTACATAACCCAAACAGGCTTGATTTGTATAAAACTCAAGACCAAACAGTGGGTGACGCAAGTGCTTGTAAAAGATGCTCGAATCTCCGTCACTCATGAACAAATGCGTATCCGAA
>JBCDMA010000261.1:0-5609 GCA_038744645.1 Pseudomonadota bacterium
ATGGGCGTACTGACGTTGTATTCATCGATGGTAACACCGCGCCAGCTGGTGGTGATTTCGAGGTGCAACATTGGTGTTTGATTCTCGTTCACGAGCGCACTGCCGACAAGCATCTGATATTCGGACAAGCTGAGTGCTTCAGATACTTTATGTGCTTCAGCGTGCTGCGTAAGCAAGCTTTCAATGGTTTGTTCATCAAGTACGTTTTTAACACAGGTAGTGGTACTGCAAATATCATTTACAAGTTGACTCACGTCACTTCGTTGAATAGGGAATTCCGTTGCAGTTGCAAGATATGAAAAAGACAAAAGAATGGTGAGAATAGATAGCTTAGAAACAATCCACTTTCTTATGCTTTTGTTGCTAGCTTCACCGCGTCTAGTTGCGTGAAGACTGTTGATATTGCGTCGGTGATTAGGTAATGACATCACAAATACTACCTGTAAAAAACTGTACTTCGAGCCAGAGAATAACACCAGATTGGTCAAAATTAAACCAATAATGACAAAAAATTGACGCTTTGTGGTGATTTTTCGTTCAAATATCGAGGAGGTATGGCTTTGAACTCACGAATTTTCGACTGTAGGAATGGGCTTTTTGGCTCGCGGCTGTCAAAAAAACATCAATGCAAATCCGTTGAAAATCGCAGCTGAATAACGAACGAAAAAAGCTTAAAGCTCTCCATTATCATGTTTATCATCTCGCTCAACTTTGAGAATTTTCGAGGTTAGTTTCCCGTCTGCTACTTGTGTAACCAATACATCTTCTTCGTTGACTTCGCGAACGCGTTTAACGATCTCTTCGTTTTTATAAGTGATGCTGTACCCGCGTTTGAGCGTGTTCAGTGGACTGACAGAATCGAGGAGCCCACTGTTTAAAGCCAATTGCATCTTACTTTTTTCCAGCATTGCTGTAATGCTCTGACGTAATTGTTGTTGCAATACTGTAAGTTGATTTTGCTGATCTTTAATATCGCCGATCGGGGATTGCAACATCAACCTATGTAGATAGTAGGATAGCTGTTGGTGTTTTTTTTCTATGGAGTGCGAACTGTACTTATGCAGCTGTGCTTCATAGCTGCCTATAAGTGCTTTGTTGTTTTTAATGCTTGTGCGCGGATGCAGAGCATCTAGTCTCAAAAACAATGCGTCTAATCGTTGCGCATTAACCTGAATACGCTGTTCTGGGTTATACCGTTCCAGTTTTTTAAGTGTAATTTGATGCTGTAATGTTGCGTGTTTGATCTGGTTTTTGATATGTAGATGCATTCGATTTTGCACTTGTTGCAGTTGGGAATGCAATGATGACTTATCTTGACTGAGCAACTCAGCCGCGGCTGATGGGGTAGGCGCTCGTTTGTCTGCAACAAAGTCACTTATGGTGATGTCTATCTCGTGGCCCACGGCAGAAACCACGGGAAGCATCGAGGAAGATATGGCACGCGCGACACTTTCTTCATTGAACGGCCAAAGGTCTTCCAACGACCCGCCACCTCTGCCCACAATAAGCGCATCGACTTCATTGCGTTGATTAGCCTTTTCTATTTGGGCTACGATTTCGGTTGACGCATTATCTCCTTGCACAGATGTGGGATACAAAATCACTTTGATAGACGGGTTTCGACGTGCAAGAACCGTGAGAATATCGTGGATAGCAGCACCGGTAGGTGAAGTTACAACGCCAATCGTTGAAATTTGCTCGGGCAAAGGTTTTTTGTGCGTTTCATCGAAAAGACCTTGTTGTGATAAAAGCTGTTTTAATCGCTCAAATTCTCGCTTCAGCTGACCTATACCGTCTGGTTCCATGTGCTGCAGTATTAATTGATAGTCACCCCGAGGCTCGTATATTGAGAGACTGCCTCTGACCAGCACCTTGTCGCCATTTTTTGGCTTAAAACCAAGGCGTTGATTGCTTCCTTTGAACATTGCTGCGCGCACTTGTGCTTTGCTGTCTTTAAGTGACAAGTACCAATGCCCCGACGCGGCAGCGACAAAATTGCTAATTTCTCCGGTTGCCCAAACAAGGCCTATTTCACTCTCAAGCACGCGCTTAGCGAAGCGATTGAGTTTTGTGATCGATAAGATATTGTTTACTTCTGGTGTAGAAAACATTAATGACTACAATTAAATTGGCTGGCGACATTGATTGTAGTTTACCTTGAGTGCAAAAAACACTACAATTGCGACGCAATTAAACCAACAGCTGATAGGTAAAATTGCATGCTACGCATCGACAAAGAAGCATTAACATTTGATGACGTTCTTCTTGTCCCAGGACACTCCACGGTCTTACCACATACAGCCAGCCTGCAAACGCAACTCACTCGCAACATTACTCTCAACATGCCAGTTCTATCTGCTGCAATGGACACTGTGACGGAAGCATCGCTAGCTATTGCCTTGGCGCAAGAAGGTGGGATGGGTTTCATTCATAAAAATATGTCAGCTAAAGCGCAGGCAAAACACGTCACCAAGGTAAAAAAATACGAAAGCGGTGTAGTGCAAGATCCCGTTACCGTGAATCAAAACGCCACTATTGGCGATGTCATCAGATTGAGTAAAAAACGTGGTTATTCCGGTTTTCCCGTCGTCGATGAACTCAATAATCTGATCGGGATAGTGACAGGACGAGACTTGCGTTTCGAAACGCGTTTGGACCAACCCATCTCTACTGTTATGACGAAAAAGGATAATCTAGTAACGGTGAAAGCGGACGCCAGCGAAGACCAAGTACTTTATCTTATGCATGAGCATCGCATTGAGAAGATTTTAGTGGTCGATGATGACTATCGATTAACTGGGCTGATTACGGTTAAAGACTTCCAAAAAGCCAAAAGCAAACCAAATGCATGTAAAGATGAACATGGTCGACTGCGCGTAGGCGCCGCGGTGGGTGTGGGTACCGGTACAGTAGAAAGAATTGAACAGTTAGTAGAAGCAGGTGTGGACGTATTGCTCGTAGACACGTCGCATGGACATTCTCAAGGTGTTATTGAAATCGTCAGTAACATAAGAGAGCGGTATCCAGACTTACAACTTATTGCCGGCAATGTCGCAACTGCCGAAGGCGCTCTAGCGTTAGCAGATGCAGGTGTCGACGCTGTAAAAGTCGGCATTGGCCCTGGATCGATCTGTACCACTCGGATTGTTACAGGGTGCGGTGTTCCTCAGATAACCGCGATAGGTGATGCAGTGGAAGCTTTGTCAGACCGCAATATCCCGGTCATTGCTGACGGTGGTATTCGTTACTCTGGTGATATTGCAAAAGCCTTGGCGGCAGGTGCATCTTCAGTGATGGTCGGTAGTATGTTCGCAGGCACGGAAGAAGCGCCTGGAGAAGTCGAACTTTACCAAGGTAGGTATTACAAGTCCTACAGGGGAATGGGTTCCTTAGGTGCAATGAATCAAAGCAATGGCTCATCCGACAGATACTTCCAAGATAATAGCAAAGCTGAAAAACTAGTGCCTGAAGGAATAGAAGGTCGAGTGGCGTATAAAGGCCCGATTGCGAATATCATTCACCAGCAATTAGGTGGTCTTCGGTCTGCGATGGGTTTGACCGGCTGCGCTGATATTCAAGCGTTGCGCACCAAATCAAAATTTGTCCGGGTAACGTCAGCTGGTATGGGTGAGTCTCATGTACACGATGTGAGTATTACCAAAGAGGCACCTAACTACAGAACAGGTTAGTCATTCTCAATTGTTCTAATTTTTATTTCTAGGAAAAATTAATGTCATCCAACATACATGACTACAAAATCCTGATTCTGGATTTTGGCAGCCAATACACTCAGTTAATTGCAAGAAGGGTCCGCGAGATTGGCGTTTACTGTGAGCTATGGGCCTGGGATGTAAGTAACGAACAAATAAAAGCATTTGCACCCAATGGTGTTATCTTGTCGGGAGGCCCTGAATCAGTTACCGAGGCTGACTCACCGCGCGTACCGGACATTGTATTTGACTTAAATATTCCGGTTTTGGGTATCTGTTATGGGATGCAAGCCATGGCGGAACAGCTGGGTGGTGAAGTGCAGGGGTCTAATTTGCGAGAGTTTGGTTATGCGCAAGTTGAGATAACGGAATCCACGACACTCTTTGACCGAATTGAAGATGAAATTGGTGCTAATGGCGAGACATTGCTTGATGTGTGGATGAGCCATGGTGACAAAGTAAAGGAGATCCCAGACGGGTTTCGCACTATCGCAAAGACCAGCAACTGTCCGCATGCGGCAATGATCAATGAAGAAAAACAGTTCTACGGTGTACAGTTCCATCCAGAAGTTACCCATACTAAACAAGGCCTAAGGGTGTTGCAGCAATTCGTTATTGAGATTTGCAAGTGCGAGACACTCTGGACTGCATCGGCCATCATAGAAGATGCTATTCAAAGCTTAAAAACTCAAGTTGGAGACGAAGAGGTCGTCCTTGGTTTGTCAGGTGGTGTAGATTCCAGTGTGACAGCGATGCTGTTACACAAGGCGATTGGGTCTAATTTGACCTGTGTATTTGTAGATAATGGCTTGCTGAGACTCAATGAAGGGCAGCAGGTCATGGATATGTTTGGGCAGCATTTCGGCCTTAATATCGTTAAAGTTGATGCAGAAACGCGGTTTTTGGAGGCGCTAAAAGGTGAAACTGATCCTGAGAAAAAGCGCAAAATTATCGGTAATCAATTTGTCTACGTCTTCGACGAAGAGTCGGCTAAGTTAACCAATGCAAAATGGTTGGCTCAAGGTACAATTTACCCAGATGTGATTGAGTCCGCCGGCGCGAAAACCGGTAAAGCACACGTAATCAAATCACATCACAATGTAGGCGGCCTGCCGGAAGACATGCAATTGGGCCTGGTCGAGCCGCTACGTGAATTGTTTAAAGATGAAGTGCGTAAAATAGGGCTTGAGCTCGGCTTGCCTTATGACATGCTCTATCGACATCCTTTCCCTGGTCCAGGGTTAGGCGTACGTGTCCTAGGTGAAATCAAAAAAGAATACTGCGATCTATTGCGTAAAGCGGACGCCATATTCATTGATGAATTGCACGATGCAGAGCTTTATCACAAGGTGAGCCAAGCCTTTACGGTGTTTTTACCTGTGCGGTCGGTTGGCGTGATGGGCGATATGCGCAAATATGATTGGGTAGTGTCGCTTCGAGCAGTTGAGACTGTTGATTTTATGACTGCGCGCTGGGCACATTTACCTTATGATTTTCTTGGACGCGTCTCCAACCGAATCATCAATGAAATTGATGGCATTTCTCGTGTTGTTTATGACATTTCTGGAAAACCGCCCGCAACGATTGAGTGGGAATAGTTAAGTCTCGCAACATCTTAAATTGAAGAATGAAAGCTGGTTACAAACGATTTGGATAACGGCTTGCGGGTAGTTGCAAGCCACGTGATATTAATCATTGAGATCCTACGTTTTATTTGACCAACGCGCCGCTAATGGGTTGACCAGAATCATCTTTGGTGGCGGCGATGGATGTCATGGTCGTTTCAGGTAACGACTGATGAACCTGAAGTGGTGCCATACCGGATTCCCCACGATTGTCTGAAAGCATTATTTTTCCAAATTGTTGCCAGTTCTTCCATGGCAGTCTAAAAGCGGGTTC
>JBCDMA010000262.1:0-5588 GCA_038744645.1 Pseudomonadota bacterium
GCAATATCACCATCAACTATAACCATGTCACCGCGAAAAGCGAATTTACCATCTTGTGATGTTGCGCCATTAACGCTCACGTTACACAGTTCACTGTTGTTTGCATAAGTTTCAAAAAGCATGTAATTCTCCGTAAATATAGTTGTGTTTTCTAAGTTGTCGCCCAAGCGTTATGTCGTCGCAGCCGCGTCCAATGCATTTATCGATTCAAACCAGTCTTGCCAATCTTGCTCGATGATTTGAATATTCTTTTTCTTAAGGAATCGACGTTCTTTGTCCGTAGGCTCTGCAATAAACGCCCATCCAGCGATTTCTTCGTCTGCTGCATAGATGATTTCACTCATTACCATTCTTTCGGTATCACGGGTGAATCGCATTCCCATAAACAAGTATTGTTTACCTTTGCGATAGGACTTAAGCGCAGTCGGTATAGCAAAACCGCCCATCAGTTCCGTGATGTAATCAACAAAATCGGCATCAGAAGCGATGAAGCTCGGCGTTGGTTGAGGACATCCAAGCGGCTTGAATAGGATGGGTAAATCAGGTGAAAAATCGTCTTGTTCAATGGCGCTGTATTCGCCATCAACGTATTTGTAAATATCAAAACGCAACGGGTGTGCGGCAATCCTAGCAACGCCTACAATCAAATAGTGTGGCGTTTCTGATAGCTGTAATGTGAGCTGCTCGTCTCTATTAATATCGATAATAAGCGGCAGTTGTTTCGCGCCTAGCCACTTGTGAAGTTGCGATACAGACCACTGATTATTGCTATAAAGCTCGTTGAGAAACCGTTCGATAAAGGTGCGCCCTTTTTTATTCTCCAAATGCATGGCTGCTCTAGGGAATTCATACATCAATCGAGGGGCCATGGGTTGGCCGCCGGTCATAGCGAGGATCAAGCTATCGCTGTCTGCCGGTATAGGTGCGCCGGACTCTGTGTTGGTGACGTTCTTTAGCGAGCCTGCGCCAAGAAAGGGAATCAATTGACCTGATTCTAGCTTTTGCAACAATGCTTCTGGGGTAATATCTGCCACGCTCAAAATCTCCATTTATTATCGGTGTACTTGTATTTTGCAAAGAATGAACCAACCGATATGTCATTGTTTTTACTAATTTTTACATTGCCTCTATCAAGATAAAACCACTTAAACCAAACAATTTGTCTCGTTTGTGACAATGAGATCTGACTGTTTTTTCTTTGCATTTGCATAATGTCGAACTTGCAACAATATCCACCTACTTGTGTTGTGTATGACAAACAGCCAGTTTTTTGAGACCTGAAAATATTGATAATTTTCAAATAGTTAAAATCTTATTTATAACTTCGTTACGAAGGCATAGCACTTGCAAAATGCAGTTGCATAAAAAACGTTGAGGCAAATCTCTGACCGCAATTACCTTTTTTGTGGAAAAAACACTGCCAAAGGCAGGTAACTAGGGTCAGATTTGTAGAAGTAAGATTGGGAATTAGAAAAGAAGGACAAATGTCATGGCAAACATTGGAATTTACGTCGGTAGCTCTACTGGAATTACAATGCAAATAGCAGAGCAAATCCAACAAGCTATTGGAGAAGAACACGCGGATCTATTCGATCTCGAAGACGACTATATGGATTTCGATGAAATTTTAGAGTACGACTATTTGATTTTTGGTTGCTCCACTTGGGGATCGGGTGAGGTCCAGTTTAACTGGGTTGAGCCGCTTCAGGATCTGGCAAATGATAAACCTGATTTCACCGGAAAAACCATTGCGTTATTTGGTGCTGGCGATTGCAAAGATCACGGCGAGCAATTTGTTAGCGCACTTGGCGTCTTGTATGACATTTTCACTGAACGAGGGGCTAAGTTTATTGCACCTTTCCCAACCGATGGATATGCGTTCGAATATTCTAATGCTGTGCGCGAAGGCAAGTTTGTCGGTTTCCCATTTGATCAAGTAAACGAGAAGGATAAAACGCCTGAACGGCTAAGCAGGTGGCTTGAAGTGCTTCAATCAGAGCTTGAAGCAGACGCTCTTATTTAAATTGCTTAAGTAGCCCCGTATGTCGCGAATCATTTATTCATAACGACAGCTAGGCTAGATAGTTGGTCTTTCAGGGATGGGTGGTCGAATACGTAAATTCCATCCGTCCTGTTGAACATAAAGATTATGTTCAATAATGATTGTTTGTAACGCGTAATCTGCGTTGTACAATGCGTAAGTCGCTGAAACACGCCCATCAACGTTGGCTAGACGAATAGCGTCTACTTCAAAGGATGTGTATGGCCGTAAAAGTTCAATTGCCTCAATCACAGTAAGATCGCGCATCACCAATTGCCCTTGTCGCCAAGAAGTGTTGATGCTCGTATCAATACGCTTGGATGCAAATGGCAAATCATCAGCAACAGTCACTTCTTCAAACGTTTTTAACGCCAGTGTTGAGGTTGCATTAGAGACATTTACGCTCCCTTGCAGGGCTTTGATATGGACTTTGTGTCTATTGTGCCGATGCATAATAAACTCAGCACCTGAAACTTCGGTCGTTGTGGTTCCCGATTTAACCGTAAAGGGCCTGCTACCATGTGAAAAGACCTTCAACGCGGCGCGTCCTTTATGCAGCAATACTTTGCGAGAAGTATCCGTATAGATGACGTCTGCTTTAGTGTTCCAGTCTAACCATAATATCGAACCGTCATCTAACCTAATTTCTTTGTGTTGCCTCTCTGTTTCGTAAGATGACTTCTCAAAAAACGGTGGTGGCGTGACTTCTTTCGCATACTCCGCCGCTTCAAGATACTTAGGCAGCTGCCACGCTACAACGGCACACGTGCATGTGATTACTGTTAAAAAAGTAAGCCATCTTGAGGATTTTCGCTGTTGGGATTTCGGCTCCATGTCCGATTGTAGTGCGCGACCTTGATACGCATATCCACTTTCTTCGGATATCGCTTGCAGTTGAAACCAAGCCCAATCCAAGGCGTCTTTTGCATGCGTAGACGTTTGTTCAAATCTTTCCAACGCGTCAGCATTGTGTTGCGTTGGTGAAGCTTGATACTGTCTTATCAACTGTAAGGCGCGAACACGAAGTTCAGTCGACGATGTCATTGCATTGCAATCCCGTGCTTGATTAAACGGGCGCTCGCAGATTTCTCTGCCAAGGAGAAAGAGAAACACTGCGGCGCCAATGAAGAACTCTATAATTTTAATGCGAACGATTCTTAATCGCAAATATTAACTGGAATCTTTTCAGTACTATTGGGCACAATTGTTTACATACAACATTGCCTAGTCGTTTGTCTCGGAAAATACTTACACTTATAAATTTAATATAAAATTCAATACCTTATAAATGAATTTACCGAAAAGCCCGTTGCATGCACAATACTTCTTAATAAAAATACAAACTTTTCTTATTACAAGGTATCATTTATTGTTCTAAAAGCGTCTATATAACAACCGATGTAAAACCGATTGAAAGACTCATATGGACATTTCTAATTCAATTCCTGTGTATCGTTTACCTGCCAGTGTGCTGGGGACCTATGCCTTTTGTTGGGGACTCGTGGCTTTTGGTATGGCCTTGTTTTCTCTGTTCGGACTAAATTTTCACGATGCTGAGAGTCTTATGATGATGGTAGGCTTGACAGTTTACCTTATTGTTTTTCTCTGGGTGTTTGCAGCGAAGAACGCGGTCCGTATTGGTATATTACTCGCAATTCTAGGCGCTGTAATGACGGCGATTGCCTGGTTAATTCAACACCTCACTATTGGCGGAGCTTCATAATATGGACAACAGCGTTAAAAATTCGATGTTATGGCTACACACGTGGCTCAGTTTAAGCATTGGCATCATTTTGATGATCGCGTTCTTTTTTGGTTCGCTGTCTGTTTTTGATCGCGAAATTGACCGATGGGCGATTCCTGAAACGCGTTTTGAACCACAACCAATGCCATCTTTTGACAATTTATTACAGGATGTATTGAAAACAGTAGAACCAAATGAAGATGACTATGCGGCAACGATGCCCACCATCCATGACTTCTCAGCAGGTGAAATGACGCCTCGTCTTGACCTAAAACCTGTTGAATATTGGGCATACACAACGCATCGCGACCCCGTGTTAGCTGCTGGCGTTGGGTACGGTATCCCACATGCCAAAGACCCTGATGGACACAATCATATTCACGGCTGGATAAGCATGGACCCGCGCACGGGTGAAATCATCCCTGACAGTCAGCTTGCGATTGGTTCAGATTTCTTCTTTCCGCTTCACTACGGTTTGACCTTCTCTTGGTATAACGTAGGGTACTGGCTTATTGGCATTGCAGGCATGGTGATGATGGTCGGCTTAGTTACGGGTGTTATTATTCATCGCAAAATTTTTGCAGAGTTTTTTACATTTCGACCGAATAAAAAAATACAGCGAAGCACGCTGGATTTGCACAATATGTCTGGCGTTGTCGGCTTACCTTTTCATTTCTTCTTTGCTTTCACTGGCCTGCTAATATTTGCGTCATGGTTGTACTTTCCCGCCTCTGATACGGTGTTAAAACCGATGCACTTGCAACATGATGTAGAGGAGTCGCAACAAACGGGATTACCGTTAAAACCCGCAGGGATCCCTGCTGAGATGTCATCCGTGGATGCAATGATGGCAAAAGCGCAGCAGCGCTGGTCGGAAAATGGTATGCCCGGTGATATCGGCTATCTAACCATCGCTCATCTTGGTGACAAAAATGCGTACGTCAGTGTCTATCGCGCAAGTACAGATCGTGTTGGCATGACGGGGTATGGTGTACATTTCAGTGCCACTACGGGTGAAATTATCATGGAAGACCCCGCATTTTCACCAATTAACGCGGTTTCTGACTTTTTGATTTCACTGCACTTTCAGCACTTTGAACATTGGCTACTTCGCTGGTTATACGTTATCGGTGGACTATTGGGATGTGTATGTATAGCGACCGGCTTTATTTTTTATGTTGAAAAGCGCAAGCTCAAACATGCAAGTAACGGCAGCCAAGGTAGCAGGATTGTGGATGCAATCGGCGTAACCTCTGTCACCGGCATGCTCATCGCTACACTGGCGATGCTGGTGGCTAATCGCATTATTCCAAGCGAATATGCTGGAAAAGGCGATCTTGAGATCAATATTTTTTGGGGTTTATGGATGATTGCACTGGTCCATGCGCTTATCAGAAGCAAACCCGTACTGAAAGGGCTAACTAACCCTGCATGGCAAGAGCAGTGCTGGGTAATATGTGCATTTGGGGTCACTGCGGTAGCACTTAATTGGATATCAACTGGTGACCATTTGGCATTTACTTTGGCAAATTATTTACCCGTAGCTGGCGTAGATATCTGCCTGCTCGTAACCTCTGCTATTGCATTCATTGCAGCGCGAAAATTATCACGTCAACCTGCAACTGAAAAAGCTAAATCACAGACATATGCGAAGAAGGTGGCGCATGGATAACATGTATCTTTTGTTATCCTTAGCAAGCGTTATCACAGTGGTGAGTTTCGGTTGGCTTGCCTTGGCAATGAACTCGCACTGGAAACAGGTTTTTGCACAGACAGGCCCGACAAAACCCACTCAGACACGCC
>JBCDMA010000263.1:0-5571 GCA_038744645.1 Pseudomonadota bacterium
GCCTGGTACTGCGCATGAGGCCATAACTGCGCTGCGAATAAACACATTGGGAGACGTTATTGCATTCATTAGTCGGGAGGTTTGATGTTCTTCTACAGGGGCAATGGTAATGCTGATCATTCTCCCGGTTTTTTCATAGGCCTCTTGAAACGTCATGTCTGGGATGAGGTTTTCTAGCATGGCCGTCAGCATAGCTGCATCGACTTGTTCGCGCGTCACACCTTTGCTTTTTGCGGCATTCGTTGATCGCAGTGGATCATAGATGCGGTCACCGGAAAAAAACTCATGCAATGCATCATCGTTGAGTGTGCCTAATATAGCGGCAAAGATGGCACCCGCGCTTGAACCAGAGATCACTGTCGGCAGGATTTGATGTTTAAAAAGTGTTTTTATGACGCCGAGATGAAAATATCCAATCGAGCCTGCACCACTTAGCATAAGTGCTGAACGACCAAAGCAGTGACTTGCGCGTTCGAAAAAATCTATTTTGTCTTCTCGCGTAATATCATCGTTTTCTGGCAGATTCGAAATATGTAACAATGCAGCAACAATTTCGTCAACATAGTTCTCAATCAATTGTTTGGTTCCAAACTTTGCGCGATTGTATAGTTCCGGATTGCCTATGCCCGCTTGATTACCGTGGATCCCCTCATTTAGCGCGAACAAAAGCCCGATATCATCCTTTTCTTTTCTCAGACGCTTGATAGTATCCAGTCGCTCTCGAATGCTTTGGTAATCATAGCTTGAAGACGCTTCTTTACTCTTCCATCGTTCAAAGCCAGATACATTGTCATGTTTAAGCGCTGCCAACTTCCACTGATCAAAGTTTTCTGCATTTTGCATCTGCTGCTCTAATCGGTAACGCGATACATTTGTTGTTAGTGTCAACATTAAATACTACCTATTTTAACAATCTGTTTACTACCCTCTAGTATAAGCATTAATTTGAAACCCTGCAGATTTTGGATTTATACCTAAGCATAACGCTAATGTAGGTAGTGTAATTACTTGATAACTTTGATCTAAGTTAAGGAACAAGCATCGCATTTTAAGGTTTAATAGATGTGATGATATACGGGTAGTAGCTACAGCATTCGCATACGCATCTTGATAATAGGAACAAAAACCAACCATCATGTCGAATAACATAGCCAGTATTATTGACGTGTTAGACGACACGCAACGCATGCACGCACAAGTCAAAGCGCAGGGGTTAACAGCCTCAATTCGAGGGCTTCAGGCGTGGCAAACGCAACGGTTGTTAACAACGCATGATGATCTGTGGCGACAAAAACGCTTTAAACCGGCAATGCAGTTTTTTATCGATGAAATTTACGGTCCAAAGGACTTCAGCAGCAGAGATGTGGAAATTGCCAGCGTAGTACCAAAAATGGTGAAAGTGCTTCCTGACAAAGCAGTAGCTGCGCTTTACGAAGCATTGAGGCTCAACAGCCTTTCACTTGAGCTGGATATCGCTATGGTAGGTGCATTAAAAGGCAGAAGCATCGATCGCGATAGCTATTTGTGCGCCTATCAACAGTGTGATAATCAAGACAAACGCACGGAACAAATTCAACTGATAGAAACGCTTGGGCTGCGTTTGGCACAAGTGGTACAAATTAGAGGGGTTGCTCTCATATTAAAGTTAGCCCGGAAGCCCGCAAGACTTGCTGGTGTAGAGAGTCTGCACAATGTACTGGAACGAGGATTCCACTCTTTTAAAGAACTCGGCAACGTGCATGATTTTATTGATCCGATAATTGACCGCGAGCGCACATTGATGACAGGAATGTTTTCGCTGCCGCCAGAAGCGGATAACCCGCTGCCGGAGGTGGTTACTTGAGTAACAACGCAAATCGCATCAAACATGGTGCCGTATGCCCGCGTGATACGTCACTATTTCAATGTTTGAAGAGAAGTGCAACGAAAAGCATCGCACTTCAACCACAGGATGTTTTGAAATAACAGTGGGTTAAGGGTTAATTTCGAGCTGTTTCATAAACCAAGCAAAAGAAACTTTTGCAGGATAAATGTCTTTAAATACATCAAGCAGTAGGATGTCAGCCTTCCTATGTGCGCTACAGCGCTGGAGAGCAGCGTCCAGCGTTCGGCCAGATTTGCCGTACGTAGTAAAGTGGCGATCACCTAAATTAATCAACCAGTAATTGACACCGTCAAGTCCGCTGTGTTCCCTAGTTAGTTCTTGATGGAAAGGTCGCAAAGACTCGGGTAGCTCACCATGCCCCGTGTTTGAGAAACAAAAGATTGTTTTGTAATCGCGATATTCAGCAACGTCCTTGATAGTAGGTGCGCAGTTTATGGCAACATCAAAATCCCTTGAAAGACTTTTTTTAAGATAACGACCAACGCTAGCCGCTGTGCCTGTAACTGATCCTGTGACGATAAGTAATGGTTGCATATATTGAGCTCATGGTTGACATTCACAACTTAGTGTCGGCTGTTTACATATACAAATCAATAGGTATATGAATACATAATAAAAAAAACGTCTTTCACAGGTGTAAATATTTTTTGCTAGGGCGTTTATGAACCGCATAAAAACACTAAAACGTTCCACGAAGTGTCAATCGAAACGTCCGTGGTTCTCCAAATGAATTACTGCCAGTGAGTAGTCCAAATCCAGCACCTGCATTTTTCAAATAAAGCTTATCAGTCATATTTACAACGTTTAGCTGAACTTGCAACTCATCTGAGATTGGATAGCGTATCACAGCATCACCTAACCAATAGCTTGGATATGCAAAGTTTGGTTGCTGAGGTGACTGACGATCACCAACGTAGCGAGGGCCTGCCCCAAATGCAAGTCCTTGCATTGGTCCAGACTGCACTTCGTACGTTATAAATGCGTTGAATGTATTATCAGCAGGCGCTGTTTCACCACCAATGAATTCGGCAGCTGAAATAACATCAATGTCCAAATGGCCATAGGACATGTTCAAAAAAAGGCCGTCGTAAGGCATTATGTCCGCGGTAAGCTCAAAACCTCGATTTCTTTGCTCACCAATCAGCGTTACAAATTGTGGCCCATTGGGTACGCTGTTCTGAGCATCAAATACAGCAATATCTTTTCTCGTCGTTTCAAAAACAGCGGTCTCAAAGGCGACTACACCATCAAACAAATCTCCTTTTAGTCCGGCTTCATAACTTATCCCTTGAGATGGTGACGCTTCACCACCGCCAAAAATGAAACCCGTTTGAGGTACAAATGATTCGGCGACACTGATGTAAGCTCTAACGTTACGAAACACCTCTGCATTTGCACCAATTCTGAAAGTGAGATTGTTATTGCTAAAGGGGTCTTGGGCAAGATTATTTATTGAGCTTTCAGTTTTGATGTCATCATATCTGATACCGCCAATGATCGAGAGCCAATTAAACGGCCTAACTGCGAACTCTGCATAAACAGACGTTAACTCTTGAATTCTATTGTTAAAAAAGATGTCAGGATTTGCTCTGTCAACAAGCGAAGCGGGAATTGGTCCTGCGAGAATATCTTCTATTGAGATATCGGTTATGGTTTGAAATGAAGTACCCATCGACTCTCTTACTAACTCGTTGTAAGAGACGCCAATCACGAAATCTTGTCTTTCATCCCAGTAGTCGAAGTTTCCCGCTAGCTGTGCATCAAAGAACTTGTTTTCATTATCGTTATCCGAAATAAAGGCATATGCCACAAACGTAGGATTATTCAATCCAACGCCAGGCGATCCATCATCGTATCTATAATTATTAAATCCACGACTGTTGTCTTCTGTCAGGCTAGTATCTTGGTAACTACCGCGCACGGTCAGTTTAAGATTATCAAGGAAGTCGTGTGTGATTTGTCCTTCGAAAAAGGTGTCATCAACATCGGTTTCACCGCCTTCAATACCAAATATTACGCTCGTATCGAATCCTTCAGGAATCGAACCATCTGAAAATAAAGCAAAACCATCATTTGGTCTCGTCTCAGCCGATAAAATAGCGGCACTTGCTTGGATACTGGTTTTATCAGATAAGTTAAATTCAATAACAGGTCTAATAGCAAGTGAACGCCTACCTTCTTCATCTGCATCAAACTGAAAGTCCCGATATGACCCGGAGATGCGCGCGCGAGCCGATCGGTTTTTACCAAGCGTTCCCGCATTTACATCAAACTCAGTATCAATCGTGCCGAATTGATCAGTAGAAAGCTCAAAAGCAGTAAACGGTTCGTCGGTTGGACGCTTCAAAACTGAATTTATAATGCCACCTGGTAGTGTTGGTCCAAGTGCAATTGAGGCTGGCCCTTTAAGGATTTCATATCGTTCTACGAATGCATCATCTCTCGGGCCACCGTCATTTTGTAAACGGTTGTTTATCAGTACATTACCGCGGTAACCGCGTATAACTGCGCCCTCAAAACCCAAGCCAAATACGTCCCAATCAAGGTCAATATTTGGTGCCAGTGACACTGTATCGAACGGTGCAGTAAAACCTCGTAAATCTATATAACTTCGGTCCAGTACATTGAGTGAAAAAGGTAATTCGTCTACATCAATATGGATCCTATCGATAAGTGACTGTTGGAATTGTCCTTTGACTTTAATGATTTCAACATCGCTGTTGGTACTAAATGTGTCGTTGACTTGTGTTTCCTGTTTGCTCATATTCAATGGGGAGGCGAGAATCGCAATAGCACCCGTTTTTCTCTCTTCTGCAATCAGTCCAGAATCATTTAGCAGCGCAGCCAACGTTTCTTCTATTGTGTAGTTACCCCGAACAGGCGGACTTAACTTACCCTTTACAAGTGCCTCGTCGACAAGCACAGTCACATCAAAAACATCCGAAACTGCTATCAATGCCTTTGCGAGTGATTGTGCTTGAATATCGACTATTTCTGTTGATTGTTCCGCGTTCTCGATTGCATGTGCTAACGGTGAATTCCCGATTGTCGTCGCAACGGCCAATGCTATTAGCGCGAATTTTAATGGTTTTGATGGTTTTTTTGTCTTGTTATGTTTTGTCAAAACTGCCTCTCTGTTTATTTTTGTGACTGATAATCAATCGCACTTACAACACAATGTAAGTTGAGAGGCCAAAAAGGGGACCTGTGTGTGAATAAATAATTTTGAAAAGGGAATTTAGAACGGCGACAACAAAGGTATGTAAATAACGTTTAATCGAAAATTACTCAGTTTCCTTCAATCTCAAGACAATTGCTGTACTTCCTGAAATGTCGATTCTAACATTGTGTACCGCGCTAAGTGTATCCAACATTTCATATACGTCATGTCCACGGAAAACACCGCTTATTTGCATTTGAAGAATATCTTCAGCATCAATAGCAACGCTGATGGGTATAGCTGAATATCTATTGGCGTCTTCAAGAAATTCCGCAATTGAAACGCCATCATAAATCAATCTCCCTTCGCGCCAACCTGCGATATCTTCAAGTGCAATTGTGGAAACAGTGAGTAAACCTGAGTTTTCATTTGCCGAAATCTGCTCGCCAGCAGCAAGTATCTTATTGTTCATTATTGGCACCGCTTCTCCATCAAGCATGTGTGGGAAGCTAACATCGACCTGTCC
>JBCDMA010000264.1:0-5557 GCA_038744645.1 Pseudomonadota bacterium
ACAACTAATAATCCATTTGGATATTGATCGCCTAAGTATTGAGACGTTGCTTCAATTCCATCAGTTTCCTGGGCAGCATCAATGTCACCACTACTCACCACTCTAAATCGCTTGATAAATTTATAAGGTTGATGGCGCTGATATACAGCGAAACTGTCATTTCCTTGGGATGAAATGATTAAACGATCGTCATACAAAGCAACCCCTTCAATATCAGCCTGCATACCGTTACCGTCATCTACTGATACGATGAGCTCTGGTGATGCCAATTGGCTAGATGCGGATGAAAACAGCCACACGCCTTGAGCTTCTTCGCCAACAAAAAGATCGCCACTTTTATCATCCATCACACACCCCTCTAGCTGCGAGGGAAGCTGGTATGAAGCCACTTTAGATGCTTCGTAGTCAGTAGAGTAGGTGATACGATATTGTTCAATCAATCCGGATTTGTAGGTCACCATTGCGAAAAAATCGCCGTTGGTGGTTCCGAGACAAAAACCGTAGGGTTCTACATTGGAAGAGAACTTGGCAACTGGAATCAATTTATTCTCGTCAAAGACAAAAAGTCCTATCGTGTTGTCAGAACGATCAGACACTGCTACGAAATCCTTATCTCCCGAACCGATATCAACCTGTTGACGGATATCGATGTTATTTGGACGACCGTATTCGATAAATGAATGCTTAGAGCCGTCCAGTCTGTAGATGCCAATGCCTGATTGTTTATCAGTACCGAAGATAAGACTCTCCTCTGGAGAGTTCGAATTTATCCATATAGCCGGATCGTCTGCAGCGTCATCATTGCTTACTACGGCGACAGTTTCTCCCACAGCTGGCAAAGCATCCACTAGGTTGGAATCCTCGTAGGACATGAATTCTCTCGGCTCCAACATTGAGCAACTGGAAAGAAGAGCCAAGGCTAAACTTATCGGAACGATTTTTTGATTGCGCTTTGTAAGTTTCATTAGAATGTCGCTCTTACGCCAAACCTGCTGGTCCATGAATATTCTTCGAATTGAAGTAACCTTCTTGAGTCCGGACCATTCTGATATGCGACAAAGGGCTCGTCATTGATGTTAATCAGTTTCAGATACAGCTGAATATTATCGGTAATCTGATAGTTTGCACTGAAGTCTAATTGTGTGTGCTCTTCTACAAATCTGTCTTCTTCAGCGTCGCTACCAAGCTCATCAAGATAATCATCTCTATACACGAGAGATAGCCTGGCACTCAGAGGACCTGCTTCGTACCCGATGATAAAGTTAAAGGTATTTTCAGACGCGTTGAGTAATGGCACTGTTCTGCCATCCACCTCACCTTCAGCATCGGTATAGGTGTAATTGATTGTCAATATTAAACCGTTATCAAATATCTGGTTATATGCTGCTTCAAAGCCAAAAACCTCTGCGTCTTCACCGTTGATTGAGATATCAGCCTCATTGAACGCAATGCCATTAAACATACCGTTAAATGGCGGATCATCGGATTCAAACTCAGCCACAAATATGGTGTCTTTTAAATCTTTATAAAAGACACCAGCTTGAATGACAGACCCTTGGTCAAAGTAGTATTCAGCGCTCAAATCCAGATTTGTCGCTTGAGTGGGGTCTAGTTGAGGGTTTCCAAACGTCGCTTCTCTTTCGTCATCCACTTGAAAACGCGGAGCCAAATCTGCCACATTAGGGCGTACTATACTTGAGTATAATGCACCACGAATTACAAGATCTTCTTCAAGGTCATACCGAATGTTAATACTAGGTAGTACGTCGGTATAATCCTGTTCGAATTCGTTGGGCGTTGCGGTCAGCGTCGCCCCATCAAACAAGAAACCGGAAACGATATTGTCAGTGCGTTCAACGCGAACACCACCGATGATGGTCAATTTGTCTTTCTCGAATGTTCCCATCACATACCCGGCAAAGATATCTTCTTCAACTTCGAAATCTTCGACCACGTTATTTTCGGCAGTAGCGTCTGCATCTTCTTCGAAACTAGCGAAGTTCTGATCGAGGAATTGCCCAATCTCACTCAAACCAGGCATCGGATTGATATCCAATAAATCAAAGTTTCTGGCACCTTGCACATCGGCCAATGTGAAATCACCATCAAATCCATCGAACACTGGCTCGGTAAGGTCAAAGGAAATTTCGCGGTATCGCAATTTCACACCTGTTTTGAATGTGAATTCACCACCTGCATAAAGGAAACCTCTTTGGGCATTAAATTCGAACGCGGTTTCTTCATCTTCTGCCAACCCTTCAGTTACTTCCAATTCTTCAAATGCATATTGCGTCGGGTCAAGAAACTGCGCTGCGCCTTGAGAGACTTGAAATGGAATAAAATCAAAACCCGCATAGTCGAAGGTTATATTAAGCAGATTTGAATCATCGAATTCTTGCCGAAATACAGTTGTGTCCGTATTTGTTTCTTCTTCTTCGGCCTTGGCAAAACTGATTTTGTAATCGAGCTCCCAGTCGCTGAGTTTCGTCTCGCCACCAAACTCAAAAGTCGTGATTTCCTGAGATTCAAACCTGTCTCTCAAATCGCGATCTACGACAATTTCACCATCGCTTGAAGAAAAGGTCGCACTTGTGGCATTACCAGCATTAGCATCTTCATCGAATTCAAATATTAGGCGACGACGTTCTTCTGTATCGTCAAACTCACTGTAAAGGGTTCTTGCGAATAACGTAGTGTTTTCTGAAGCTTTAAAATCAAACGCTAGGGTCAATCCCGTCCTTTTACGCTCAACTTCATAGTCGCGATATTGAATTTCGTCAGCAAACGCAACGCCTTCATCATTGGTACCCCAACCATCGGGTTCGATATTATCTGAAGCAAAGTCTCGTTCACTGTAAGACAAGCCACCAGATACACCTATGGTATCCGTTAAAGCTTGTGCGAAATTAACGCTGAACTCCGGTGTTGCTTTATCGCTGAGATCGCTGTAGTTGCCGCCCAACGACAGAGTGACAAACTCGTTTTCTTCATCGAAAGCGCGAACGGTATTTATACGAATACTTGCGCCCAAGGTGTCCGCGTCCATATCGGGCGTCAGTGACTTGGTTACCTCTATAGATTCCACCAGTTCTGATGCAATGACATCCAAAGCTACTTGTCGGGTATCAGATTCCGGTGCTGGCAAACGTGTGCCATTCACACTTGCTGCATTTAGTGACGGATCCAG
Organism: Pseudomonadota bacterium; assembly: GCA_038744645.1. GTDB lineage: Bacteria > Pseudomonadota > Gammaproteobacteria > Enterobacterales > Alteromonadaceae > Glaciecola. The sequence continues at coordinate 3,188 of JBCDMA010000264.1, forward strand.
TCCCCTTACTGAAATAAATCGACCCTCACCTTGATCATTAAGCACGTTCACACCTGCTAAACGGCGAACTGCTTCAGCAACGTTTTGGTCGGTTAGATTACCAATGGCGTCACTGGTAACGATGTTTTTAATCACATCAGATTCTTGCTGGCGAAGGATTGCATTAGTGATCATCGCCCTCTGGCCAATGGTAACTATTTCATCAATGGCTGTGTCTTCGTCGTCAGTCGTTCCCGTCTGTGCCAAAACGCTTGGGGTAGCCATTGCAATTGCGATAGCGCTTGCAATGACTGATTTTGAGCACATGGCAGTTTTTGAATACATGGCGTGTTCCTTGAGTGTTTCTTGAAATTACATATTTGTGTTGTATTTTGAGTGCGCCACGGACGTTAGAGCATTTAGGTGATCGTAAGGGTTACCTTTGATGAAATTTTATTGAATTTTTTTTGACGAAATTGTTGACGTGATTAATCGATCAGAACAGTGAATTTAAAAAAAGAATCATATTATTTCGATACCAATGACCATACAACTCACTAAAGTGAACGCTGAAAAGACCATAAATTTGCTCAAAAACAATCAACAACAAACAATAATCTAAACCTATAGTTAGCTATAACAACGGCTAGTCGACGGCATTTGTTTGTCTTAGTCTTTTGAATATGAAATGTTAAGCATAGCGAGTGATCGTATTAAGGTAGCTATAATCTTGTCTGCATTTGTTATCTGAGGATTCAGACGGTCTGCCAGCCTCATTGCAAGTTCAAGCTTTTTCAGAGCGTCTTTGTCTTCAGCACTTAACGTTTCAGCCGCCATCAAACATTCATGCCAATTAATAGAGCACAATAAATACGTAACCTAACACGCCTGATCTTAATGACAGATTCAACTAATCACACTCAAGCAAAAATACAAAACCAACCAAGGACGCAAATCCAAAATGTCATTTCGGATTTGCCAAAGTTTTTCTTAGAACGTTGCTGTTACCCTCACTCCCCAGGTGGCTGGACTGCCCGGCGTCACTGAAACTATCGGCCCTGGGCGTCTATTAGTGAAGTACTCTTCATCGAATACGTTTTCTCCATACACTTCTATGTTCACGTTTGCATAGTAAACGCCAGCCCTCAGATTCACGATGTCATAGCCTGGTTGACGCTCAACAGGGTTATTATCATTTCGTCCTTCTTGACTGCTCCTGCGGTTAAACTCTGCTCTTACATAACCTTCCAGGTCGTCTGATAGCTTGGTTCGATATTCGCCATTAATACCAATCGTTACTGAAGGTGCGTAGGGCAATTCATTCCCCGTTAAGTCGCCGCGAGGTGAGTCTGCAAAACTGGTAAACTCTGTTTCGAGCAAGCCCAAATTGACATCAAAACTCAAATTGTCGGAGGGATACACATTCGCTTCTATTTCTGCACCATAGATTTCTGCAGATGCACCATTCGTTGTGACGGTTGACAGATTGGAGGGAGGAATAAAAAATACGGACTGAATATCCTTATAATCCATAAAAAACAGGTTGGCTCGTCCGACTAACTTACCTTCAAATAAGCTCGCGTTTGCGCCGATTTCATAGTTCCATGCAGTTTCGGGATCGTACTCGGATGTAAATTGATCATCTGGATTCAAATCAACAAAGCTGATATCCACACTGCCGGGTCGATACCCTTTGGAAATGGTTGAATAAAGCAACACATTTTCACTATGCTTATATTTGAGAGTAAATGATGGGGTAAACGCAGAATTACTGCCTGGAAATAAGGTGCCATCATTGGAAATTCGTTCATAATCGTCCCGACTGTATCTTCCGCCCAGAGTAAAAATAAAGTCATTGCCCAAATCCATATCAACACTGAAAAACGCAGATGTATTTTCTGCTTCTCCGCTAATAAATAACGTCGCTAACGATTGCATTCGATTATTAGGTGTGCCAGTAATGCCAGTCTGTCCAATGAGATCGTCCGTTTTAAAATAGTTGATACCTGCGATCCAGCGATAAGCTGAATCGGTGCTGTTGTTGGACTGTATTCTAAACTCTTGAGAGAGATTTTCCTGCGTGGTTAAGATTTCTAAGAAGGCATTAAACGGTCCAAATAAACCTGTTACATCAAATGTTTCAAGTGCATCAAACTCGTTATATGAACTTAACGAAATAATATCGAACGCAGAGGCATTGTACTCAATCCTGCCGATATACAATTCACTGTCCACAAAATTCTCAATCTGAAAAGGAAGTGGAACCGAGAATTCACCGTTGTTGAAACTTTCCTCAGCGATGCCTTGCAACCCATCGTAAGTGACTTTGTTAATAACCGCAGAAATATCAATCGTTAAATTACTATTTGGAAGGTAACGCAACGCAACTCG
>JBCDMA010000265.1:0-5545 GCA_038744645.1 Pseudomonadota bacterium
CGCGTTCAGGCTGTTTTTCAAGCAGGTGTTGTAGATGCGAGCAAGAGGCTTTGTGCACACTGATACCTTTGCCATTTGTGATAAAGCCGATAATGTCATCACCCGCAACTGGCTGACAGCACTTGGCAATGTTGCTCAATAGATGTCCAACCCCTTCTACGATAACGTGTGAACCAGGTTTTGTATCGGATTGACGTTTTTGCCGCTTAGGTACAATCTCTTCGAAGACCTCGGGTACCGGCTCGACCAATTGTTGTACCGCATTGACCACGGACATTACTTTGGTATCGCCAGTACCAATGGCAACATACATTTCATCCAGCGTTTTCACGTTAAAGCGATCAGTAAGCTTAACCAAATCCTTACTTGGCAAATTCGCTTTCAACAGCTCTCTTTCCAGCAGTTCCTTGCCTGCCTCTCGGTTTTTCTCTCTGTCGAGTTTTTTGAAATACGACTGAATGGACGCTCTTGCTCTGGCAGTATGCACATAACCTAAGCCTGGATGCATCCAATCGCGAGACGGATTGCCGTTTTTGCTTGTGAGAATGCTGACCTGATCGCCAGTTTTCAAATGGTAGGAGAAGGGAACAATACGATTATTTACCTTCGCGCCACTGCATTTGTGACCAATGTTACTGTGAATATAATATGCAAAATCCAGCGGCGTTGCCCCACTGGGCAAATCAATGACATCGCCGCGCGGAGTAAACACATAAACGCGATCTTCAAATACCTGATTTTGAAACTCTTCTAATAAGCTTGCCGAATCAGCCATTTCCTCCTGCCATTGCAGGATGCGTCGCAACCATAACACGCGTTCATCCTGTGTCGCCGTTGAACCTGCGCTGCCCTCTTTATACTTCCAGTGTGCTGCTACACCTAATTCAGCATCCTGATGCATCTGTTGCGTTCGAATTTGTATTTCAATGGATTTACCTTCTGGCCCAATGATGACAGTGTGAATACTTTGATAACCATTGGGTTTGGGTGTGGCAATATAATCATCAAATTCAGCAGGGATATGGCGATAGTTAGCATGCACAGTCCCAAGCGCTGCATAACAATCTTGCAAGCGATCCGCGATAATGCGAAGCGCCCTTATATCAAATAACTGCTCAAAACTGAGACGCTTCTTCTGCATTTTTTTGAAAATGGAATAGATGTGTTTTGGGCGTCCGATGACGTCAGCTTTGATGTTTTCCTTGTCTAGCATGCCCTGCAGATTGTCGACGAAATCGACAATGTATTGCTCGCGCTTTTTGCGTTTTTCACTCAACTGTTTGGCGATTTGTTTATACGTGTCCGGGTGCAAATAGCGAAATGAAAGGTCTTCTAGTTCCCATTTTAATTGACCAATCCCGAGTCGATTCGCCAGTGGCGCATAAATCATTGAGCATTCTCTGGCAACGACAACACGCGTCTCCTCGTCTTCGTCTTTTACGCGATGCAAAGTACATATCCGCTCAGCCATTTTAATTACGACAGCGCGCACATCTTCAACCATCGCAAGGAGCATATTGCGCAGTTTTTCAATCTGTTGGCTATCTTGGTGGTGTCGAGACCGGAGCGCACTGATTGCATCCATTTTGCGCACTTTAACCACAAGCGAAGATACATTTGCCCCAAATTTTTCGGTGATCTGTGTCTCGTCTAGATGGTGAATATTGCAATAGGGGAAAATCAAAGCCGCCTGCATTGTGTCATCATCCATTTGCAAATCGTGGAGGATTTCAACCATTTCTTGTCCGATAAGCAGAATGTCAGGCGAATCAGAAATGGTGCGCAACTTTTCTTTCGTAGAATTTGAGATGGGCAGTTGTTGGATCAGATCGTCAAATGCCGGTCGTTGGTCTTGATGTACTCGTCGAATCGAAACCAAGGGAAAGTTCCTTTAAAAAGGCAACGCAAAAAAGAGGAAAAAGTACGTCGCCTGACTGAACTGAAATTCTAAGTGTGAAATAGTCTAGCAAGAAATTCAGAGGACATAAATGCCCGTTTCTGCGCTGAGGCGACTTTTCAATTTGTCGCTAGTGTTTACTCTTTTTTTAACCGATTTTATTTCGATTTTTCAATCAATGCATATGCCACAGCATACATTTTTTCGTCTGAAATACTGATGTGAAAACTTTCAATATGATTGTCATCGCGCCATGCAGCCAAAGCGTCTAGTGGGATTAAAAGCGGGCGTCCCAGCTCGTTGTGTTCAACCTGCATGTGTTGCCAACCAATGCCGTTGCCAATGCCTGTCCCCACTGCTTTGACGACTGCTTCTTTCGCCGCAAAACGCTTAGCTAGATATGCCGGTTGATTGGGTGATACTGCGTATTCATTGTATTCAAAATCGGTGAGGATTCTTTTGGCAAATGCGTTGCTTTTGGCGATGACGCGACGCATGCGTTCAATTTCAACTATGTCTGTCCCTATACCCCAAATCATTTAATCAACTACCCAATCTGGCATTTACCATCAATGCTTTCATGTCAGACACTGCGGTATAAAACCCATCAAAGACAGCTCTGGCAACAATTGCATGGCCAATATTCAATTCAAATAGCTCTGGTATCGCCGCGACTGGCTGGACATTGTGATAATGCAACCCATGGCCCGCGTTGACTTTAAGCCCTAATCTATGCGCGTAGGCAATACCGGACGTTAGTCTCTCAAGCTCAGTTAAGGCTTCGCTTTCGTTTGACGCTTCTGCGTATTGACCAGTATGGATTTCAATGAAAGGCGCTCCTGCTTCTAATGAGGCTTCAATCTGTTTTTCATCTGCATCAATAAACAAAGAAGCCATGGTGCCCTGTTCAGATAAGATGGTACATGCGTCTTTGATTCGACTGGCATTTCTCGCAACATCGAGTCCGCCTTCTGTTGTCAGCTCTGCTCTTTTTTCAGGCACCAAACAACAAAACTCCGGCGTGATTTCTTGCGCGATCTTAAGCATCTCGTCCGTGACAGCCATTTCCAAATTTAATCGCGTATTGATGGTTTGTTTGAGCAATTGTACATCGTGATCGCGAATGTGTCTGCGGTCTTCCCTTAAGTGCACCGTTATTCCGTCTGCGCCCGCGCGCTCAGCGATATCTGCTGCATGAACCGGGTTTGGATACAATGTCCCACGCGCATTTCGAAGGGTCGCAACGTGGTCAATATTGACGCCTAGTAATATATTTTGCATAGCATAAGTACCAATCAACTAAATTAATTGTTCAATGTAATGATGTGTTTTGCACACAAACCTCTCTGGTCAGTCAATCATATGGGGATTAAACGAACAACTCTCGGCTTTTTATCGGTTTATTTCCAATCGCAAGCGGAAGCGTTGACCTACATATGTACTTTGCTGGTGCCAGTGTTTCTCGACTGAATTGACTGTTTGATATTTTGTGTAGCACTTCACCTGAAATTGCATGTTTTGCAGTGTTTGCGCAGGATACTAAACCTTTTTCTGGAAAATACTGGTAATGCGCGTTCTCAATCACAGGTGCTAGCGTTTCACTGTCACAGGAAAGGTCGGGCAGATACCCCAGTGTCATTAGCAGTGTTAGTTCAAATTCTCTCAACAAAGGCTCCAAAGCTGTATTTTTACTTTTTGGTTGTGACACCTTATCTGGTTGTAACATATTTTCAGATTCTGCCGTAGCCACGGGTGTTAGCAACGTCAATTGTTCTAACGTGTGCTGATACATTTCAAATAGATGTTCAACCGGTTCAGATTCCGGTAACGCGCGTTGCAACACCTCGTTCAGATAAAAGGAGGCATAAAGTGCGTTTCCTCGGCAATTCAATGCGGGCCCAAATGCCTCCACTCTTGTCAGATTTTTTAAATTCGTCCGGCCAATACAATCAAATTGAATGCGTTGAAGCGGTTGTAACAGACTTTTGCGCGACGATTTACTGTTAGAACGCACACCTTTTACAACGGCCGTTATGCGGCCAGATTCTAGTGTGAAAAAGTCTACGAGCAAACTGGTCTCGCGATAGGGCCTACGGTGTATCACAAACCCGTTTAATGTGAGTACTGACATGGCACTAGCGCCCGAACCATCAACTGCAGATTAGTTCGATGATTGAATTCATTGATGTCTAATTGATAGACAAGGTGTACCCGCATTGGATTTGATTGGGGCCATACATCTAAGTCAACGTTAAAGGCAATTGCATCAAAGTACTGACCGTCTCTGGACACAACCAACTTCAAGTGTTTTTGCCCTACAATGCGTTGTTGTTCTATTGCAAACACGTCGTCAAATAAAGGGGCTTCAAACATTTGCCCCCAAGGTATGTTTGCGTTGAGTTCAGACGCAGTGTCGAGTGTCATTTCGTAATTTTTCAATGAACCATCGGAGAACACTTGCGCTTTTTTGGGCAAACTTTCAGTGAATGCTTCGGAGGCTAATTGATACGCTTGGCAAAATGCATGGTACTTGTTCTTTTCAAGTGATAGGCCTGCTGCCATGGCGTGTCCGCCATACTTTTTGATTAACCCAGGTGATTGACTGTCAATGTGTGCCAATAGATCGCGCATATGCAAACCCGGCACGCTGCGCGCTGACCCTTTCATTTCATCATCATTTTCTGATGCAAAAACGATTGTTGGTCGATAGTACTTTTCCTTCAGGCGACCTGCGACTATGCCAACAATTCCGACATGAAAGCTTTCTTGATATACGCATATACCTGCAGGCGAATCCTGTTGATTTAGCATAATTGAAGCGAGGTGCGATTCTGCCTCATGTTGCATTTCATGCTCAATGTTTCTTCTTGATTGATTGAGTGACTCCAGCGACGTCGCAAGCGCATAGGCTTCTTCATAGGACTCAGCCAAAAGACATTCGATTCCAGTGGACATATCGTCTAATCGACCCGCAGCATTTAGGCGTGGCCCAAGCACGAAGCCCAGATCAACAGACGTGATTTTTTGCGGATCGCGTTTGGATACGTCCAGCAAAGCTTGTATACCTGGTCGGGACTGCTTGCTTCGAATGCGCTGAACGCCTTGTTGAACCAAAATTCGGTTGTTTTTATCTAACGGCACAACATCAGCTACGGTGCCCAGTGCTACGATATCGAGGTAGTTTGCTATTTTTGGGACAGGCAAACGGTGAGTTTGAAAATAGTCGATGCTGATAAGTTTCGCGCGAACTGCCAGCATCAAATAAAAGGCAACACCCACACCTGCTAAATGCTTTGACGGGAACTGACAATCAGTCAAATTAGGATTCAATATCACATCTGCACTTGGCAGGTTATCGCTGGGCAAATGATGATCGGTTACTAGCACTTTCATACCTGCCGCCTTCGCTTTTGCAACACCAATATGACTGGAGATGCCATTATCGACAGTGATCAAAAGCTCAGTGTCGTTTTGTTCTGCTAATTCGACAACAGGCTCGGTAAGGCCATAGCCATTATCAAATCTATTTGGCACGATATAGCTTGTTCGCTTATGCCCAAAATCCCTTAAACACAGCATGCAAAGCGCGGTACTCGTTGCGCCATCAGCATCAAAATCACCAACAATACAAATGGCCTTGTCTTGAAG
>JBCDMA010000266.1:0-5522 GCA_038744645.1 Pseudomonadota bacterium
AACATGGCAATGGGAATCATGATAAGGAAACCCATGCTCGTGCTAAAGCATTTCTCGCATTTCAATTCACACAACCTGGTGCACCGATAATCTCTGTAGGTGACGTTGTAAAATCTGATAAATCACTTGTCACTTTTTATCAGTCTCTCATTGCTTTGCGAAAAAGCTATCCATTACTAACGGATGGAAAAGTTTCATTCTACGAGATGGATGATGAAAACAACGTATTGGCTTACGCTAGAGAAAATAAAGATGGAGAGCGAATTTACATTGCGTTTAACATGTCTTCAAAAAGCCTTAAGATGCCAACGCCACTGGGTTTTATGTCATCAACCAAAGTACGAGTTTGGCAGTCAAATTTTCCCAAATTGAGAGAGTTTGTCACTCAAGGCCCTATTACTATGAGGCCATTGACTGCAACTATTATGATCATCCCATAAACAAGACTTCGCATTCTCTGACAATGTATCGTCACAAACAAAAACCCCAGACTTTCACCTGGGGTTTTTAAGTTTCGAATCCCTAATGTGAGTTAGAGACCTTTTCACCATATTTTTATCAAATATGACTGATGAAAAACGCTACCTTAAAATTTTGCAACAACTGAAGCGAATAACGTCGTTCCTGTGTCAAAGAAAGTAGGGTAGGTATTACCGTTACCCAGTGCTGGACCAGCGCCTGAGAATATTGAAGGCTGTTCGCCCAGTAAGTTAAGTGCGCCAGCACGTAATTGCACACTGTCATTCAAATAATAAGTACCGGTGATATCGAAGTAATTGACGGCATCAAGGGTTGACTCCAATTCATCTCCAGCGTTGTCGTTATCGGTTTCACCGAAGTAACGCCACGTCGCAGCGATATCAAAATCCCAAGGTGTTGTCCATGTAGCAACGAAACGATGACGGTACTCAGGGTTAACTGTTTCGCAATTGTTTCCAAAGAAACCTGCACATTCAAGCGTAGCAGCTCCTGGGTTCGGCACTTCGCTTTTCTCGTCCAATATAGTTGCTGCGTAGTCGAGGTTAAGGTCGCCATTGTCACCCAAATCAAACCTGTAAAGCGCTTGAATATCAAAACCGTTTGTCGCCAATGTAGCGATATTGATGTTTATCTGTTCAAAACCTACACCAGTAATACCGGTCGCCAAGGTGCCAGATGGTGCACGCGTGATTAAATCACAAAATGCTGGATCACCCGTGGATAGACAAGTATTCAGAATGTTCTGGGCTGGAATACCTTCTTCAATAGCGTCTTCAATTTCAATGTCAAAGTAATCGATACTGATTGATAAACCTTCAACCGCGGTCGGCGTAATTACCACACCTAGCGTAAATGTATCGGATTCTTCTGGCCTCAGAAGTGGCTCGCCTCCAGTAATTGACTGTGTCTGACCTGATATAACGTCTAAGATAGTGCCAAATTGCTCTGGCGTTACGCCGGTTCGAGCACATTCTTCTAAAGAAGCAACCGGGTTAGCAGTCGCACAGGGATCAAACAGTTGGCCTCCAGCCGGATTATTAATCGGACTCAAGTTTGGAAGGTCTGTGCCTCGCCCCTCAAATAACTCAATAACGTTTGGAGCGCGAACAGCACGTTGAAGGCCTGCGCGGAAAAGAACGTCATCGGTAGGCTTGTAGGTCAGAGATACACCCCAAGCATTGGTGTTAAAGCTATTGGTTGTGTTGTTACCGTCAGTATCATAATCAGAGTAACGATACTGCGCACTAAGGGTCAGCTCCTTGATAAATTCTTGGTCAGTTGCGATTGGTATCTGTAGCTCACCAAAAATTTCTGATACTTCTATTGAACCCTGTACTGGTAGTGTTGGCCCACCTACACCGGTAAAACCACCGTCAGGCAATTGGCTGATTGAATCAGGATCCTGACGCAATTCGTCGCGACGAAACTCATAACCCAATAACACAGCAACACCGGCGTCGGATAATGGGCTACTAAGCCCGTAATCACCTAAGTCAGCTTCAAGATCCGCGCCATAGACAAACTGCTTGGTCAAGCCCGTATTAAGACCTGTACCGAGTACAAAGTCGAGCGCTTCTTGTGTGACTAAAGACTCACCATTAGGACCACGTTGGAAGATATTGTATGGAACACAGCCATTTGCTGGGTTAGAACACACTACGTTGCCGTCTGCATCAGTCGTAAGAAGGAATGACTGTTGTACGCGTTCCACAATGAAGTCCTGCGTTCTGACTTCAGAGTTTCGCGACTCTGACACCTGAACAAATGCAGAATACGCCCATGTATCGTCAATAAAACCATCCAGGCCTGTGATAATACGGAATGAACTGTTATCCAATAACGAGTTACGCGGACCACCTTCGACGTTTCGGTGAGATGCGAAGTTGCCACCCACAATTTCGTCATTGGCTATTTGCGCGGGCGTACAGCCATAGACATCTGTCGCTAGGTTTAGACCAGGGGTCCCTTGGATAAGCGGGTTACCACAGTTAATGTTCCAGCTACCACCAAATGAAGCAGAGGGCGCGATCTGCGCATCACTTGTGTTGCTTGTGTAAGATGCGTTTGCAAAGAACTCGAGGTCATCTGTAATTTCGTATTTAGCGGCACCAAATATCTGATAACGCTGAGAAGGACGTTGGAAGAAGTTTTGCGCACCGAAGTTAAACGTCTGAGCGGGTCCGCCGGCGAAATCAACTATTTCTCCATCTTCTTCTTGGAAGGCAAAACCACCACTACCACCAAATAGTCTAAAGTTACCAGAGCCTACACAGCCAAAACCGCCAAATGAATTTTCACCATCATCTTGACCCAAAGTACAAGCGGAGAATACACGATCTCGTTGAACAACCTCATTACGGTTTTCAAATGAAGCAAAGAGTACAGCGTTGCCACGTCCGTCATCTGTGCTTGCACCTACTTTAAAATAAACTAAAGTTTCCTGACCGTCAGTCGTGCTGCCAGGTGCAGGCTGATTACCGGCAGCAAGCACAGATTCCCAAAAATCGTCGTCATTGTCGTTATACTGCGCACCAAACTGAGTACCGACTTCAACACCTTCAAAATCATCGTCGAGAATAAAGTTTGCAACACCCGACACCGCATCAGAACCATATACAGCGGATGCACCCCCTGTAAGGATATCTACTCGTTCTACCATCTGTGTTGGAATAAGGTCAAGGTTAGCTGCCGCCTCCACTGAAGAGCCATAGGGTAAGCGTCGTCCGTCCATTAACACAAGCGTTCGTTGCGCACCTAGACCACGAAGGTCAAGTGTGGCAGTACCGGTTGAACCGTTTGAAACTTCAGCTGCCTGGCCTGCAAATACTTGCGGGAGTACGTTGATGAAATCTTCGATACGCACGTTACCACGCGCCGTTGCTTCCTCACCCGACACACTTAAAATTGGTGACGCTGCAGCCAAGTTCGCATTTGCAGATAGACGAGAGCCCGTCACCTCAATTTTTTCTACTCCCTCCTCTTCAGCATCTGGCTCTTGCGCAAACACTGGGGTAGTAGCGCCAATGACTGAAACGGCACCGTAGGCGCACGCCAGTCTGACGGACTTTGCTAAAATAGACTTGTTAAACATTTATTGTCTCCCTGGACCACTAATTTATTTATGTTAATTATTTAGTTGATTACCAATTTATAATTGTTGAGATGAAAGTCTCCCGTGCTTTGCATACAACACACTTGCAACGCACCATTCTGCAAAGCTTATTATGATTATTTTTAAATTTGATAATTATGATGCGTTACTTCAAAATTAACTCTGCGAAACCTAATCGCCTAGCCCAATTACACCAATGGTTGCATTTGAGTGACAAATGGTCGCAAATGGAATGTGAATTTTTCGACAAAATTTGAATTCAATCCTTATTCCATTGTCAAAAATTGTTTTTTTGTCTATGCTTGATGCCAGGTTTTATCTTGATTAGGGGGAATTTAAGCAGTGCGCCTTTGGCGCGTAAATTGAACAGAGGTTATCGAAATTACAATACTTAAATTATTAAAATAATAAAAATAAATACACACACCGATAAGACACCGACGCAATGAAAACTTAGTAGATAAAAATTATAAAGTCTTAATCAAGACAGGGGTAAAAAAATGCTAAATGTTCTAATCGTTGAATCAGACCCGTCAGTGGTCACAAGGATAGAAACTCTTATTAAACAATTTTCAAAACCTGCAAAGGTATTTGTTGCAACGACTGAAGCTGAATTGGAAAACGCTATCAGATTGCAAAATTTTCAAATGGCATTTTTGAATACGCATCTCGAAAATGACTGCATCGTAAATATGGTCAGAAAATTTCCATACCGATGTGTACCAGTGGTTTATAGTAAAGACGACTCCAATGCATTGGCCGCATTTGATGTCGGCGCGGTTGATTATTTTCTTTTACCAATCAACCCAGAACGCTTATTAACTTCTCTGAAACGCGCGTTAACAAGGCATCACTTGTACTCTTATGATTTGATATCAGAAGCGAATCAAATCCATACACCAATGGACAAAGAAATCGATTTTAAACAACGATTATCGGTAAAAGAGCCCGGGCGTATACGGTTTGTAAACGTCAACGATATCATTATGGTCAAGGGCGCTGGAAACTACGTCGAGCTGCATACAAGAGATGGCAAGGTCATACTATATCGCGAAACAATGACGATGTTGGAAGAGCAGCTTGATCCAAAGGTGTTTATACGCATTCATCGCTCGTCAATCGTACGTAAGTCTTTTGTATCTGAGCTTAGGCCCAGTGATAGTGGTGAATATACGGTAGTCCTTGAAACGGGTTTCGAATTAAAGCTTCCAAGAAGGAACAAAGCCAAGGTATTAGAGTTGATTGAATAATAATTTAAAGGCCTTTCATACAAGGCCTTGGGATTAGTTTTAGGGTCAATACCTACTTTATTCTTTTAACCTTAACGCTTCGTCTGCTGTCTCCAATTGAAAGATAAAATGTGCCAAACATCCCTTTTCTTATTCGCGCACTTTCGCTTTCTTTTATTCGCACTGATGAGTTTTCCACTTCAAGCCATACTTGTCCTGAGTCCAAGGAGATTTTTCGTCGGCCGCTAGTATTGCTATCCACGCTGATAACGACGGCTTTTATCTCCTGCGGGCTTTTATCTTCTCGTTTTTTAAATAACCCGAACTCATCGACTGCATTTGCATCTGTCGTGTTATTAAGAGTGTCAGTTACCAATGCGTCTTCGCTAACGCTTGTTTCATTATTCCTTATTGACGCGTTCGCAGTTGGCAACGTCGGCTGTAGCGTTGCCTGACTTTTTGAAACCTCCCCTTTCCCGATATTGGTATCAGTTTGTCCGACCGATAAATCAACACCAAAAAGTGCGTCATAACAAGCCAACCTATCAGCATCGTTTGCAATGATACGACATGTATCCACACTTTCTGCATTTGCAATCGCAACCAATGAAATGCTCATTGCTGAGCTAAGTAGTATTTTTCTCATCTAATGTCCTTTCACATCAGCCAACCCTGGGTTTATTCCTGTACTTACTAGACGC
>JBCDMA010000267.1:0-5515 GCA_038744645.1 Pseudomonadota bacterium
AACACCAAGGCTGCGCATTTCATCAACGGAGCGACTTGCGATATCTTCACCCTTAAACTTTCGCAGATACGTGAGTCTTAACGCAAATGGCTCTCCAGATACAAAAATACCCGATTCCGCGATTAACTCAGCATCATAAATATCCCAAAACATAACCTCCAGTCGCGCGTTTCCGACGGTTTGCGGGTCATTGATATACTGAGAAAGCGGTGCTGCTGATGCACTTACGCCGAAGCAAAGAAGAAGAGCGAAAAGTAATATTGGTTTCATGAAAATATCCTCAAGATCACCGGTATTCTAACGCAAATCGGGATGCGGAGATCATTAAAGTAAGTTAATCATGAGTATGCTAAATCTACTGTCGTTGGCGATTAAATGTATACTTTGCTGAGTATGTACTTATTTTTGCAAACACTTCACTTCATTTCAATGTGGATAAGACCGCCGTGTCCAACGCACGTAATATGATGTGCTTTTTATTGTTGTCAGACACTTGTGATAAATAAAATAGACATTGACGCTGCAGTTGTGGGTATAGCGAACACGCTTAAAATCCGCCATCCATCACCTATACAAAAACTGAGCGAATCCATTTTTTCGCATAGCGACATGTGGGTTAAGAGAGATGATTTACTGCACCCTATCATTTCTGGCAATAAGTGGCGAAAGCTGCAGATAACCCTTGCTAAAGCCATCTTGTCTGGCAGTAAGCGTGTGCTCAGTTTTGGTGGCGGGTATTCAAATCACCTTCATGCACTCTCTTATGCGTGTAGCAAATTGGATTTGCATTGCACATGTCTCGTACGGGGAAATTACCAAGATAATCCAACCCCAACTATAACGGATATTCAAAAATGGGGGAGCGACATTGTCTACGTCCCAAAAGTTGAATACGCGCAAAAACAAGACGCATCGTTTATTGAAAGAATATCTCGTCAATATGCGCCTCAGGTAATCGTACCAGAAGGAGGCAGCAACACTGATGGTATGCATGGCGTCGCAAGCTTGTTTAAAGAGATAAAAACGCAACATTTACCGGACATCATTGTCCTGCCAGTGGGAAGTGCAGGTACTATTGCCGGCTTAATCAAAAGTATTTACCAGCATAAGTGTACTACGCAAGTTATCGGGATCAGTGTGCTGAAAGCGGGAAATTCTCACGAAGAAGCAGTGGAAACGCTTTTTCCAATGGCGAATCAAGTAAAAAACTGGAAGATTTTGACAGATTTCCATCACGGTGGATATGCAAAGTCGTCAACTCAGCTAATTGATTTCAAAAAGATAATTGAACCCGAATTAGGGTTTGCTCTCGACCCAATTTACAATACCAAAAGCTTTTACGCGATTAATGAACTCATGAGCAATGATGAAGCGATGCAACACGCTTCTATATGCGTGATACAAACGGGCGGAAATCAAGGCGCGCGTTCTTAAAAAAAATAAAAATTGCTGAACTTTTCCAGTCGAACGTCGTTAAAAATAATACAAATAAATACAAATTAAGGATTCGATTTGAAAACGAACATGATTCTAGAGCAAAACATACCGTTCGCCAGCTTAATAAATTCTGCGCTGGACCTATGTAAAGTCATGCTCAGCAAATCGACTACACTGTACCCATTCGCTGTGGTATCCATCGACAACGACGTCCAATGCGTTTTTACTGCGACGCAAGAACAAGAAGCGCGCGCAGGAATGATTGAAGAACTTGAACAGCAGCTGAGCTATCGTCGGCTTATGGCAAAAGATGCGGTTGGCATTCTTGTTTATGCGGCTACAGTTGCAGAACCTGGCAGACAAAATAGCAGCGCACTTGTATTTAGCATTACGGATTCTGGAGGCAAAAATACAGTGACTGTGTATCCTTACGAACAAAGCAAATCGGCGATATCTTTAGGTCGTCCATTCACTTGTGATTTTTCTGATTAGCGCTTAGCGTAATTAGAAACTAGATAATCCACGTTTTAAACAAACCCAATGCTTTGCATTGGTTTTTTTATTTTCACTTCTATTGCATCTGCATCGTTAGCAGTTTGTATATCTATATAAAGCGACTTGCCGTCAGTAAATTATGGTTGGATAAATCTAGGCGTCGCACGAATAACATAAAAAAACCGGAGCACAAATCTCCGGTTTCTTTACAGATTTCAAATTGTAAACAATTTAAAAATCGTACTTAATACCAAACTGTATTTGCCAAACAGACTGATCAAGTATTTCCAGATTTTGAATTCTCTCGTCACTTTCAAGAGATAGGTACTCATACTGTCCGTCAGTGATTCTCGCAGAAACAACATCGCGTTCATATTCAAATTCCGTACGCTCAATACGACCCCAGTCCGAATTCAATAGATTGCCAAAGTTCTCAATATCCAAAAATACTTGGAAACGATGCTCTGGATCAAATGCTGGGAGTTCTTGTGTTATACGCACATCAACTATTGTGTACCACGAGCTGTTATCGCCATTTCTCGGCGCAATGCTACCTGCATACTGCGCCAACTCAGTGCTGGCAATATAATCAAAGAATTCTTGCTGAGCCGCTGCATCTCCGCCAAAAGACAATGGCGAGAACAAGGGATCATCTGGACCAGAGGGTACATAGAGCAAGTGTCCTGCATCATCGTTCCTGCTTTCACGCGGACAGCGACCACCATCGACGTCCAATACACAGTTATTGTTTTCAGAGAATGTATAACTATATGGCTGACCTGTTCTTCTCGTCGCAAAGACGGAAACTTTGGTTTCATAATCGCTAAATAGCTCTTTTCGCCAGTTAAATCGCAACTTGAATAAATGCTCAACTTGAAAGTTAGATGTACCTGTTGTCGGGATTTGTCTATCAAACGCAGCAAAATCCGAGTAGTTTGATGTCGCAGTCGCAGATGTACCATAGCCAACATCTTCAACGTCAGCATGCGTATAGCTCATAAATAAGTCGAATTCGCCATATTCGGTATTCCATACTTTTGACGCGGTTACTGCATATAGCAAGCTATCACCTTCATCTATAGAGCCCACAACGATTGCTTCAGGTATGCTTCCATCACCACAATCATAGACATTTCGGCCATCGGGTGAGGTAGCAGCGGCAACACAACGCTGATCAGACCAGAAGGATGCGTCATCTAGATCGTTATACAAAAGGTCCGCGGAAAGCAACCAGTCATCTCCAAGTGCACCTAAATCTGTTTCATAAGCGACACCTAGACTGAACTTCGTTGTGACAGGAATATCAAAATCAGGACTTAGCGCATTTACAGAACCATCAGGCGCTTCATTTGCCAATGTGTCAAGTACATCACTTGGAATGAATTGGCCGGTTGCTTCATCAGGTGTTGTTGGTACGACGACCGAACCGAAAGCATTTGAACTATCGGAAAAGACACCATCGTTTGAGTAGCTATTTGATAACCAAACACCTGGCGAGCCACCTGAAAAACGGCCTATACCGCCTCTCACAGTCACTTGATCATTTGCAAACCATTTGAATGATAATCTTGGTAAGAAAACGTCTAACCCGTCTATATCAGTTGTATTAGTAAACCCAAATCGATCGATAAAATTTTGGTTTTCTCGTATCTCTCCATCGGATTCATACCAATCGTAACGCAAGCCAAAATCGACAATTACATCACCGTTGACATCCCAACTGTCCTGGACGTAGAGGGAATTAATCGTGAAGCCCCATATTGCTCTGAGGTCATTTTCATTATTAGTCACTGCATTGTTGTATAGAAGGCCAGTAGCGATTCCGCTTTGCAAACCTTCCAATCCACTTGTCACTAATGCCCCTGTCGTTTCATCGTATACCGGATTAAAACCGTAAGACCCTTCGGAGTTCTGAGCAAAAAGATTATTAACGTCAGTTTCTTCGCGTTCATAACCAAATTTTAAAATATGGTCGCCGACCACATATTCTGCGACAAATTTTAACTGGAAGAACTCTTGATCAAGCTCGTTTCCGTGACGAAATCTGTCAGGACCAATCTGCAAAGACACATCATCCTGATTAGGGTCAACCTCTTGATCTTCCGCGATATCGAAAAAGTTGTCTGAATCATTTAATGTAATCGCAAATGAAGGAAACTCGGCTCCGTTTAAAGAATCCTGCCCAGTAGCTTGAGTTGTTCGAGAGATTTTGAACTGCGTTGAAAAATCTTCAGTCCAATCGGAAAATACATGCGCAATAAAGCTCTCTACGCGCTCCGAACGGTCATACCATGCAGATGATGCCCCTAACTCTTCACCAGAAGAAAGGAAGTTATTACCATCCTGTTCTACAATCGTATTGCCGTCAGTAAGAAGATATGTAAATTTAGCGCGATGATCTTCGTTTATATTCCAATCAATGTTCGCTAAGATCTTTTCATCCTCTGCTGGCGATAGACTGAATCCGCCAATGTCAAATCCCCAAATATCCTGAACAATTTGACCTACGTTAGCAACATCCTCAAGGGTAATCCCTGAGACAATATCTACTGCACCTGACCCTTCTGGTCCATCTTGTAATGGCGCAGTCTCTTCAAATTTGTCATATGAAACGAAGAAAAAGAGTTTGTCTTTGATGATAGGGCCACCCAAGGTAGCAACAAAGGTTTCCTCTTCGAACGTGAAATCCAGCGGCTCGTCGCGGCTTTCATCACCAATAAAAGAATCATCAGTGAAGTAGTAGCCAACAGACCCTTTAAACTCATTAGTACCTGATTTTGTTACTGCGTTAATTGTTCCGCCAGTAAAACCGTTGAATTCAACATCAAAAGGAGCAGTTTGTATAGACAAGGACTCAATCGCGTCAAATGAAATCGGAGAACGCTGCGTAGGAAACCCGTTCTCATTCAAACCAAAACGGTCGTTTAACGGAACACCATCAATGGTAATAGAGTTAAATCGATTGTTTGCACCTGCTATCGACAATTCTTTGGAGCCGCCACTTTCAACGTTGACAGAAGCAAATGGATCGAGTTCAGCTGCATCAGTAATGTCTCGGTCAATGGAAACCACCTCTTGGAGTGCCTGCAGGCCCAAGCTTGTACTTAGACCTTCATTAGCAAAACCAGGCAGTTGGCCCGCATTGCCTATCACTTGAATCACTTCTGTACCATCCGTTGTTTGGACGACGACGGGGAGTGAAAATGTTTGGTCTAACGATAGATATAGGTTGTCAAACTCCACAGGTAGGAAACCGTCGCCGCTTATAGTTACGGTGTACGGACCACCCACGCGAAGACCACGTGCAGAGAAAGTACCGCTTGCATTTGTTGTGGTTGTGGATACTGTACCTGAAGGTGTGTGCGTGATTGTTACAGAAGCGCCGGGGTAGATAGTACCCGACTCAGCTGCAACACTACCTCGTATAGATGAGGTGGTTTCCTGCGCCATTGCTGCTGTGGATAACCCAACAGATAGCGCGACTGCAACTGCTATTTTACTCAGTTTAGCCTTTGTAAGCATTTTTAGATTTTCCCATGGTGATTTTTATTCTGTCTTCCTATAAAAATGTTTTTTATTTTTA
>JBCDMA010000268.1:0-5514 GCA_038744645.1 Pseudomonadota bacterium
GCAAGGGTCTTCATTGTAGACCGGCATCAGCAAAGCGGTTCGCGTCCGCTTCCAGTCTTCAGTCTGGGATTTGGATAAATCAGGCTCTGGTCTGGCAAGGAGAAATCCAGCGAGTGCTGAACAAGCCGCAAATGCAATCCAAACAAAGGTGATACTAAAAAGTCCTGCAAGTAACCACTGCATTGCTGACACTTGACCTTGTGAAACGATAAGTATCATTTGGTAAGTGGCGTAGGTGCTTATTCCAATCGCGCCGCCAAAGGTTATCAGGCGCGCAAACACCGCAGTCCAATCCTGCCAATAGGTTATTCCTTGATGCTTCTGTGACAGGCGCTGTGGAGGCATTGCCAATGGCGCTTCGGCTGGCGATGCAACACTGAGCTGCACTATCTTGTCCATCTGTAGAGCCATGTCTCACCCCAAGGTTGATTTTCATTAAACAACGAGACGCGCAATTCAGATACATCTTCCGCTCCAGGTTCAAACTTGACCACGAGTCTAAGGCGTCCGTTTTGCGGGATAATCTTTTGGATTGCACCGGTGATTTGGCCTGTGCTACTGCTGGCATCTATAGTGAGATTGTCGGGAATATCGTCCGCTTCAAAATCAATGACGAAGTCTCTTTCTGTTTCTGAATTAAGGGTTCGCCCTGATGCAGAGGAAACGATTCTGCCAGGTTTTCTATCAATAGGTGCCAGGCTTCCCCAGTGCATTTTATAGTCAAATTCATAACCAAACCCCGGTTCTAATGGGCGTTTTGGTTGCCAAAATGCAACAATATTGTCATGAATTTCGATGTCGGTTGGGATTTCAATCAATTCAATATGACCTTCTCCAAAATTACTCACTGGCTCAATCCATGCAGATGGTCTGTATTGATAATGTGCTTTTATATCTTGATATTGTTCAAACTCTCGACTTCTTTGCATTAAACCAAACCCCCCAGGGTTGATGTCTGAAAACGCAGACACTTCAAGCCTGATTGGATTCGCGAGTGGGCGCCATACCCGCTCTCCATTTTGTTTTACGATCAGCAAACCATCTGAATCATGTACTCTCGGTCTAAAGTCATCAAACCTACTGGCATCCATTGGACTGAACAAAAACATGGATGTCAGCGGCGCGATGCCAAAGGCATCAATCGTTGTTCGCGGGAAGAGAATTGAGTCCACAGCAACAACGGTATGTTCTCCAGGCGTTACAGTAAATGAAAACGCGCCCGTGACTGATTGACTCTCCATAAGTGCATGAATTACCAATTTTTCTGCACCTTCATCAGGTCGTTCAATCCAAAATTCGCTAAACACTGGGAACTCCTCGCCAGTGGGTTTGGCAGTGTTGACAGCCAGGCCCCTTGCAGACAATCCATACCAATTGGTTTGTCCTACCGCGCGGAAATAACTGCCTCCCTGAAATACCAGAAACTCATCCCATTTATTCTCTCTATTAATGCGATTGGTGACGCTGAAGCCAGAATAACCTCCAGCATCTGTCTCTTTTAACGCCTGCTGCTCTGCGTCATAATTGAAGATATCTGTGGTATATAAAATCCGTCGCGAAATTCCGCCAACGACTAAATTCAACTTCACCGGGACTTTAAAAAGGAAGCCTGGATGCAGCGGGTTCACTCTAAAATTTCTAGGCTCCCTTGACCAAATCGTCGCACCGCGTTCGAACTGAATCTTTTTATAGTCGTCATAATCGAGCTGATTTAGCGGGTTATCCGGCGGCAGCTCCTTCGGTTCAAATGGTCTTGCTGACAGAGATTTTGCGTAGCGTTCTAACCATTCTCTGTCAAATTTATGCGTTAGTCTTACCTGTGCAATTTCTTCTTCTAACCCATTAATGCCACTAGTTTTATTCATTACTAATGTAGTGTTATTTAGCGGTTGATCTGTTGGTAAATTGGGCTGAGTTTGTGCAGCGTTACCCACACTGAATAAGCAAGATGCTGAAACGAGTATCAAGACGAAAAGGGATAAAATGCGCGTTCTATGCAAAACAATAATCCTTTATTGAAATGCGCCATACACTGGTTAAAAAGCTATTGCTGAGTCAGTTTCTATTAGATATGGAGACTGCAATACAAACAACCATGTAGGGCGCAGTCATTTTAACTACAGTGTGCATAGCAGTTTTTGCGCCAATTGTGTGTTTTTCGCAGGTGGGCCAAGTCTATTGGTCTTGTGCGCTATGCTTAAGCTGTGTTATTGCGTGTTGTAATGCGTGTAATGTGTCTTTGTAGTGTTCTTCATGTTGTGCGCGAATGATAGCGCCATCCACAAGCATGGTGACCGTTTCAGCAAATTGTTGCTTTGATGCAACATTGCTTGGGACCAGGTGTTTTATGGTGTCAGTCATATCTTTTTTATGACGATGCGTTATGACTCTAATATCGTTGAATTCACCGCCGAGTTCGCTTAAACCATTGATAAACGCACAGCCGCGAAATCCTTCATTTGCAAACCACTCACCAAGCGTTGGTGTTAAGGCGTTTAGATTGTCGCCATTTGTAGTCAATGAAGCTTTGAACCAGGTCATCCAAGCCTCGTGACGGTAGTCCAGGTATGCGCAGATCAACGCGTGTTTGCTCGGGAAATGACGATAGAAAGTAACTTTTGTTACTTGTGCCTCCGAAATAATGCGATCAATGCCTGTTGCGCGAACACCGTTTTGATAAAAAAGGTATTGCGCCGTGAGGATTAATCGTTCTCTCGCCGAAAAAGCGTCTTTGTTGAATGGCGGTCGTTGTATTTTCATACAGCCATTGTAGACAATTTTGTCTACATAAGATATCTTTAAGTAGACAGACCTGTCTACATGACAAGTTTCTGGGAAATTCAAACGAAAAGCAAGGAACAAAATATGAGTACCAAACCACCGTTACCCCCATTTACTATCGAAACTGCCACTCAAAAAGTCAGAATGGCAGAGGATGCGTGGAATACAAGAGATCCTGATAAAGTTGTACTTGTTTACACAGAGAATACGCTCTGGCGCAATCGAGCTGAGTTTCCAGTAGGGCGGGATGAAGTACATCAATTCCTGCAAAGAAAGTGGGCCAAAGAGCTGGACTACCGCTTGATCAAAGAGCTATGGGCGTGTCATGAAAACCGCATTGCGGTGCGATTTGCCTATGAATGGCACGACGACTCTAATCAATGGTTTCGTTCATACGGTAACGAAAACTGGGAATTTAACGAAAATGGTTTTATGCAGCGCCGCTTCGCCAGCATTAACGACCTGCCGATCAAAGAGTCTGAACGCAAGTTCTTTTGGCCTTTGGGTCGTCGGCCTGACGACCACGCAAGTCTCTCAGATTTGGGAATGTAATTTCAAAGATGGTTCTTCTGATTTAATGAAATCCTGAGATATTGATAATGGCTGCATGAGTGTTTTCATCTGACTTCGAATAGTCGCAAATCACAAGGTTAAACTGTGGTAAAGAGGAATCGATGTAATATCGTTCAGATAGTTCTGCATATCTGGATACTAATTCGGCTATCTCTTCGTGCATATTATGTCTCAAATCGTCGGCGAGTTGCATAGGTTTAGTAATGACACAAAAACTTGAACCATCAAATCCCATGGGTTCCGACATGAGCATTCGTGGATTGCCGTTTAATGGTCAGCTCCGAAACACCGAGTCTTTCTGCAAGCTGTTGGTAGTTTATGGTGCTTTGTTTAAGGTGTTCTTTGATAAGTGTTAAGCAGACTCTGACTTTATTTCGATACTTCATTAAAATCTATAGTATCAGAGTTTGATACCTTAGAATTCCACCGTGTTTTTGCTTTGAATGTACCGATTTACCCATTACTTTTAAAAGAGCAATGCGCCTGTGAACTCACTTTCCCAGTTTTAAAATGAATAACAGCGCATTAAAGAATGTAGCCTAAATAAAAAGCAAAGTCGGAAGCAAAAGATATTCACTGATCACTATGACGTTTACCGAATCAGAGAAACAAAAAATAAGAGAAGTGGCGAAACTGTTTGCCGCACAGACTGAAATATCCGTAGCGAAAATAGAGGACGGAAAACCATTTTTTTATGGGGCATTAAATTCAGGTAATGCTGTTAAAACCATCGAAAATCACGAGTCGCTATTTGAAATTGGCAGCATAACAAAGGTGTTGACGGCGTCTCTGCTGGCAAAATTTGTTACTGAAGAAGAATTGGAGGTCGATTCCGCTATAAACCCGTTGTTTCCTTTTGAGTTTCGCAATGGCCAAACAATTACTTTTCAGTCGCTCGCGACGCATACATCTGGATTACCAAGACTACCGCCAAATATCGCTTGGAGAGCACTCTTTAAAAGACATGGTGATCCATACGAAGGTTGTGATTACGCCGCTTTGATAGACTATTTGCAGAATAAAATGCAGCTACGTAAAGATAGAAAGATCAGCTATTCGAATCTGGGCGTTGGTTTGTTAGGTGTCGCTTTAGAGAAATATGCAAACACCCCATTAAACGCGTTATTTCAGGAGAAAATATTCTCTCCATTCAAAATGGCACAGTCATCAATGGTTAAGGATGCTGCGGGAAAATTTGTGCAAGGGCTTGATAAAAAGGGGAATCCATGTGCCAGTTGGGACCTGGGATATTTTGCGGGTGCTGGGGCAATGCTGTCCTCAACGTCTGATTTGGCGAAATTTGTTTTAGCTAATCAGGAGCATCAATATCCATTTTTGGAGTATCAGAGGCGACCGGTCATAAATGAAAAATATGAATCCATCGCATTAGGTTGGTTCATTTTAAACGAAGCGAATAAATCCAATCCCTTGTATTTTCACAATGGTGGGACAGCCGGTTTCAGCTCAGCACTTTTAATCGACATTGAGGAGAAGAGGGCATTTATTGCGCTGTCTAATATCTCGGGACTTCATAAAATCAAAGGCCAGAAAGTCGATCAATTAGTGTTTCAATTAATGCATCGCAATAATGGCTGACCTTAAACAACATCTCGATCGTTTGAGAGAGTGTTTTTGCGATCTCGAACTCTTATCCGCGTGTTTAAGAAGATCCAATGCCTTAAATTTCAATTGATAACAATGCACCAGAACGATCGGAAATGGCTACTTGTTGGCCTGTCGCGCCAGTGATTCACCAATTGTAAAAAGCACTAAAATCGATTTAATTGTAAGGTTAACTATACGGGTGCCCAAGCAAAAGATACCAACGAGGTGAGATAACGCATTGTGCTCAATCACTATACAATGTTGCTTTGATAAATACCTTAAAAAGCAACAACATCAATAGTATGAAGTCCGTCTCTCGTTTCAACTCATAACAGACATGCGTCTATTATCACAAGGTATCGAATATTTATGCGATTTCTTTTATTTTCACTGCTTTTAGTTCCTTCATTTCTTTTACAAGCTAAAACTCTGCCGTTAGAACATTTCACCAAACGCGGTGATTATCTAGATATGAAGCTGTCTCCGGATGGCAAACATATCGCTGCCAGGGTTCGGCAAGAAGGCCTCGTTAGTATGGTTGTGTTGAATACAGAA
>JBCDMA010000269.1:0-5508 GCA_038744645.1 Pseudomonadota bacterium
CGACTGTACTGACTGATTTTACAAAATGCATCGTTGACGTCGACAATGTTGCCTTTAACGTCAGTGATCGACATGATGTATTCCTGTCGAATGGTGTTAAGAAGATCTGAGGTTTCAGATTGCTGCAACTTTTTCTGTGTAATATCACTGCGGATAGATACAAAGCGCTCTATCTCACCTGATTCATTCCTGATCGGTGAGATGACACTATCAACCCAATAGATGCTTCCATCCTTCGCTCGATTGCACATTTCACCTCGCCAGGATTTACCGGAGCATATCGTTTCCCACATTTCTGTAAAGAAACTCGTCTGGTGTAATCCCGAATTGATGATCCTATGATCACGTCCAATAAGTTCTTCCTTGGAGTATTGGCTAATTTCGCAGAACGTATCGTTCACATCGATAATGATTCCGCGTACATCAGTGATTGACAGTATGAATTGGTCACGTATAGCTTGAAGTAAATCTGACGATTCCAATTGCATTAAAGATTGATTGTTTTTCACTTTAAATACACTCCAAGAGACAATTTAAACGGCTTGAACTTGGGAATTATCTTATTTCAACTACTTACGTTAACAAATTAATTAACATACTCCAAATTTTAAGCTTATTTCCTAGTCTAGCCGAGCAAACCACGCATTGAATGTGTTAATGAAATGCTAATTCCAGCGATTAAATACCTAATGCTTACCCCGCGCCATAGATAAACAACACGCAATCGCAACAAACCCGATGGACATATTCAACGCGTAATAAATACTTATCATCAGCTGTGTATTCGTTTCGATAGAAATAGGCCGCGCACCAATCATTAGGTGCAAGATGAGATTGACGATGCTCATTCCGACAAGATTACCGATGGTGCGCGCTAAATTCATAGACGATGAAGCGATGCCGATTTCATTTTTGGACACCGCGCCCATGATTGCATTGTTGTTAGGTGTAGAAAAAAGCGCAAATCCAATACCAATAATAAAAAACGCACCACCCACATAGTAGCTGGACGTACCGGTATCAATTTGTCTCATCAAACAATAACCGATCAATACGATAAACGTGCCTATGGACGCTAGATTTCTGGCTTGGTACTTGTCGGAGAGTTTTCCTGCTAGTGGCGCAATAAAGGCCATTGCAAGCGCTTGCAATAGCAAAATATTGCCGCTTACGATAGGTGACAGCTGCAGTATAAACTGCAAATAAAGGCTGATTAGAAAGAAGGTCGCAAAATTTGAGCCGTACATGAAAAAGGACGTACCCAGTGAAAAACTGAAGATCGGTTTTTCGACAAATAGTTGCACACGAATCAGTGGGGACACGCTGCGTCTTTGATGCAGAATAAATAACAGCAAGGCAATTATGGACAGAGCAATCAAGGTAATACCCAGTAGCTGTGGAAGTAAACTCATCCCAACGACAAAACTGCTAGCAAAAACAATGAATAATGTGGAACCTTTATAATCAAACTTTCCAGGCGCTTCACTTTTCCATTCACCTGTCATATACACCGTGATGTATGCAATTAATATGAGAAACAGCGGTACTTGAAATAAAAAGACAGCACGCCACCCAAAATACTGGGTCAATGCACCGCCAACGGCTGGCGCCATAGTCAAACCTACATAGACACTTGACGCAACTATGCCTAGCGCCCACCCCCTTTTTTCTGATGATACTTCCTCACTAACAATCGCAATACCCGTCCCGAATATCATTGCAGCAGAAAGTCCTTGAACAAACCGCCAGAAAAGAATGAGTTCCATATGCTGGGAAAGTCCTGCAAAGCCAGCTGCAACGACGCTTAGGATCAATCCCAAAAGATAGATTTTTTTGCGACCATACATGTCGGCCAGCTTTCCCATAGGCAATAGGGCAGCCACGTTGCTCAAAATATAGATGGTGGGTAACCATCCCACCTGCGTTGCGCTCGCACTCAACTCACTCGCCATTGAAGGTATTGCTACATTTACAGCTGCCATCCCCAGTGGAGTCAGCAAATACCCAGCGCATACGGCAATTAATGCAGTTTGTTGTGCCAATTATTTATTTACCAGTGTGGTTCAAGCAGATAAGCGCTTGAGGAAATCAATGAAACGTTTGAAAAGCCAGCATATCGGTCAATGCCTGCATCTGCAAATGCAAGTGATGGATATTTTGATGGAACGTTACTAGCAGGCCAGAAAAAGTCTATTGCCGCTATACAAATTGAAACTCAACATAAGTTGGAACTCAACCTATTGAGAACCGAGCTTACTGATAACAGCGTCTGGTTTATAGCGGAAGTTTTCCACTTCTTTTGTATTCACTTTTTATTTTTGAAGGTCTTTGCGGTCTAACAACAACTCAGTGCGCAATGACCGCTTTTGCTACTATTTCGCCGACAATCTCATAGTCCATATGCGGCGGTGCAATGCTTTGAATAATTACCCATCTGCCATTTCTGACAGTTAGATAACGCATGCCCGACAAGAACACACGTCTGCTACAGTTGATGACTAAACTATTATTACTGTGTGGGATTTCGCCCTGCATGACGAGCGCGAGCTTATCCAGCTCATGCACTTTGGGTTTGATTAACTGTTGAAAATGATAACCCAATCGGTAAGTGTTACCCGTCATCGAAACACTACCCTCTTTAAGCGTCAATACAGGTATGCTGAAATCGCTACCTTTGAGTGTGACTAACTTTTCTACAAATGCCATATGCATACCTCGAGATTCACTTTTACGTCCATCGATTCGTCGACACAATTTGCCGTCACTGTCAGTTTTTACCGTTTTCCCTTTACTATTGGCAATGCTTTATATTCCGAAACTAGCAGCATAGATCAGCTATGACCATCACCAACTCACTAAAACCAGCAAACATAGTGCCAAAAATTGTGTTGCAGATGTAACTCTATATATACATCAGTTCAAGGATGCTTTGATATGTGTAGATGTACATCTGTATGCCTACCTCGATGTAAATATGCTTCGAACGTAACGCGCAGAAAAAGTAAAATTACTTCAGTAAAGAGGCAAAAAGTGCATTGAGGTATTTTGCAGTTTGCTCCAAGACACCGTCTGATCCTAGGCAGTTTGGATTAATATCGATCACTAAACTGTCGTCACTATGAGCGACCATAGATTGGCTTTTTGCGATCATACCATCTTCAGTTTTGTATATGGTATATACCAGCGATGGGTCAATATCGACGTAGACCGACGAACCATACTGCGTTGAGACCAACCAGTTCGACTCGGCGGTCAAAGGCGCGTCCAAAAACGGATCAAAGACGACACTAGGATGTAAATATATCAACGTCCTTGAATTGTTAACTTGCGCATCAATACTGCGAAATCGACCACTTAGCCTGTCAAAACGGAACAAAGATTCGGCGCCAAGCAGTGTCGCCCAGCTTTGCCATTTGAGAAAACTCGCGTCAACTTGGACTTGCTCACCTCGAACACGATATTCGCTGGCTTCACACATATCCCCTTGATAAAAATAAACATTAAAGAGATCCTGTGACACAGGAGCAAAATGGAAACTTGCAATCGGTTTTTCAGTGTTGAATTGGTGATAGATATAAAACGGTGCTGATCCTAAAACGCAAATGATCAAAACAACAATCAGCACCGTCGTCCATTTTGTCGTTATGAAAAAAAGGCGAATGAGTTTTGCCAACTTTCGTTTATTCATCTGATTTAAGAAGAGAGAAAAAAACATGGCGTATTCGTGTTTCATTCACAGTGGGAAATCCGTCTTCTCAATGTACAGGGTAATGCGTGTTTTCACAAAGTTTTTACACTTCTGCATTAGCTTTGTCTTCGAATTGCATTTAAATGGCGACACGATTTCGCCAGGCTGATGCTAGAAAACTCATATTCAGAATAAGAGCTACTTTTGGCTTAAATGGCTAAAAATTAGCTAGTTTGCTTAGCTCAGCAAAAATAAAGCTGAAATACCCATTACTAATCAATGATTTAGCCATTGGCACTATACTTGAAGCACGAGGATGATAATGAGACTAGGTTCTGATTTTAAACGTAGTATTGATTCACGGTAATGTAGGAAATTTGAAATGAAAACACTTTTAGCAAGCGCAATCATCCTAACGACAAGTACCCTGGCCAATGCCAATGATACTTCTGTAGATTTGGATAGTTGTGAAGTCGACTTCAATGCTGGCATGAAAATTCATAACGAAGTCCTATCATTTACGTCTGGCGGCAAGACCATTTATACCATCATCAATGATGATAAGCTCTTCATTGATGATAAAGAAATTGACCTGTCTAGGAGCCAAAAAAAGATAGTATCTTCTTACTCACAAAATGTTAGGGATGTGGTGCCTGAGGTCAAAAGCATTGTTATTGATGCTGTCGACTTGGCCATCGGAGGGATTAATTTAGCCTTCAGCGGCTTGCTTGGTGAAAACAGTGAAGTTGCGACCAACTTGACTGAAGAGTTGCAGACTATAAAAGAAGAAGTAGATATTCGCTTTGATGAAAACAACTTTGAAATCAGTGAAAACGGTGGCGTGCTACCAGACGTTTTTGGAGAAGAAATTGAACAACGCATTGAGTCGCTCGTGGAAGAGACAGTGCAAAACTCGATGGGTTACCTCCTGATTGCGTTAGGAAAGCAGATGGTTGCATCAGACAGCGAACAATCATTCGAGGAGAGAATGGAAACTTTTGCTCAGCAGATTGAACAGGATATGGAAGCAAGAGGTGAGCTGATTGAAATGCGTGCTGACCAAATATGCGATGCGCTAATCGAAATCGATGCACTGGAAGAAGAGATGAAAGCAACGATCGATGAAATGCCCAGTTTGGACGTAATCTATGCTAACAACAAAGGCGAATATACCTACAACTTTTAATACGACAGATTCCCCTCCCCCAAAACTAAAAAAGCGTGCAAATAAAACACGCTTTTTTAGTTTTACTTTCCTTACGTTTAGAAACGTAAATTACGAAAGGCTTTATAAAGTGAACCACTAAAGGTTAAGCAGTAATTTGCCGCTTTATTGCGGTTGCTCTAACCAAATTTGCCAAGTTGTAGAGCCATTGACTTGAAGAAAATAGTCTCCTGGTGTCTCCATCAAATAAGTCGCTTCTCCACCTCCACCAATGTGCAGATTTTGAATAACGTCTCCTGAACTGTCATGGATGGCCAAAACAAAGATTGTACCGTCGCTGTGGTAACGTAATACGGTTGGCTCTTCAATCGTAAACATCTCAGTTTTCACTGTGTGTTTGCCACTAAAACGCGGTTTATTGCTCAGTAACTTGTTCAGATCTAAGTTGTCAAAACAATCCAGTCTTCGATTCGGCTGAACAAGTTTTCGGCAATTGTCATATGCTCTTTGAAAATCCTCAACTGCACCGTTTGCAAGCGTCGGAGACAAAGTTACAGCTATAGCAAACACAAAAAGTATCGCTCTCATTCACCATCCCCATCTTGTTGAAGCAGTTTTAAATTATCAAATGACTTTGATTCTGTTTTGACTTTGC
>JBCDMA010000270.1:0-5487 GCA_038744645.1 Pseudomonadota bacterium
AGCCTCTCGCGTCTTAAGAGGACTTTATCTCTCGATGGTAGGTGCTCAGAAGATATCGACTCAACAATATCCCCTACTTCACCTCCGACAATGTCGACAAGTAATGAGGTGGCTCTTTCCATCGCGTCTCTTTGCAGATTAAAATCTACACCGCGTTCGTATCGATGTGACGCGTCAGTATGAAGACTATACGCTCTTGCTTTTCCTAACATATGATCGGGTGAGAAAAACGCCGATTCCAGGAAGATGTCTTTAGTGGATGCAGTAACCCCAGAATGCAAACCGCCAAAAATGCCAGCGAGCGCGAGCGGCTTGGTTTCATCAGCAATCACTAGAGTGTCTTCCTGAATAGTGACTTCAGATTCATCAAGAAGGACAATCTTTTCGTTGGCTAATGGCAGTCTTACGTGGATATCACCTTCAAGCTTGTCATTATCAAAGGCGTGCATAGGATGCCCTAATTCCAAAAGTACATAGTTGGTTACATCAACAACGGGATCAATGCTACGCACCCCGCCTCTTCTCAGTTTTTCCTTTAACCAGAGTGGGCTTTGCTTTGATAAGTCGACATTTTTGATCAACCTGCCAAGGTATTTGGGACAGGCTTCTGGGGCATCCAAAACAATCTTTCTGGGTGTCTCTATCGCCGCTGGCACGCCGCTAATTTCAGGCGCTTCAACTTTAGTTTGCGTCAATACACCGAGCTCTCTAGCAACGCCTTTGATGCCCAAGCAATCTGCCCGATTCGGCGTAAGGTCAATTTCGATAATGGAATCTTCAAGCGTCAGATAGTCGCGCAGATCATGACCTATAGGAGCATCAGCAGGTAATTCAATGATACCGCTGTGATCCTCTCCCATCCCCAGCTCTGAAAAACTACAAAGCATACCAAATGACGGCTGTCCGCGAAGCTTTGCTTTCTTAATTTTAAAGTTATCTGGCAGTACTGCTCCGACAGTTGCCACAGCCACTTTTAGACCCGCTCTGCAATTGGGCGCGCCGCACACGATATCCAACAGCTCTCCTGTCCCGACGTCCACCTTTATCACTTGCAATTTATCTGCATCAGGGTGTTGAGCGCATTCAACTACATGACCTACGACGACGCCATTAAAAGGTGCGGCCACCGGTTCGACACCATCAACTTCCAATCCAGCCATAGATAGCTTTTCGCACAGTGCGTCGGTATCCAACGCAGGGTTAACCCACTCTCTTAACCACGATTCACTAAATTTCATTATCTTCTCTGTTATTTGAACTGCTTGAGGAAGCGCACATCATTTTCAAAAAATGCCCGTAAATCGTTGACGTTGTAGCGCAACATCGTCAACCGCTCGACGCCCATACCAAAGGCAAATCCGGTGTATGTTTCTGGGTCAATATTGACTGCCTTTAAGACATTTGGATGGACCATGCCGCAGCCAAGCACCTCTAGCCATTTACCGTTTTTACCCATCACATCCACTTCTGCCGACGGTTCGGTGAACGGGAAGTATGAAGGCCGGAAGCGTATCTTCAAATCTTCTTCAAAAAAGTGATGCAGAAAATCGTGCAATATTCCCTTTAGCTCGGTGAAGCTTACGTTTTCACCCACCATTAAGCCTTCGACCTGATGGAACATGGGCGTATGCGTTTGGTCATAATCATTACGATAGACGCGGCCTGGCGATATAATGCGCAAAGGCGGCTTTTCTGCTTCCATCGTCCTGATTTGAACGCCCGATGTTTGCGTGCGTAACATCACATTTGGATTAAAGTAGAAGGTATCGTGATCGGCACGCGCAGGATGATTTTTTGGGATATTGAGCGCATCAAAATTGTGAAAGCCATCCTCGATTTCAGGGCCTGTTTTGATGTCAAAGCCAATGTCGCCGAAAAACTTTTCGATACGCGCAATAGTGCGATGCACAGGATGTAGATTACCTGAAAAAGTAGTACGCGCTGGCAACGTGATGTCTATGGATTCTTGTGCCAGTTTTGCATCGAGTTCGGTTTTTTTAAGCAGCGCCAGCTTATCCGTGATCCAGGATTGAACTTGCTGTTTTACAACGTTAATTTGTTGCCCTACGACCGGCCGTTGCTCTGGCGTAAGCTGGCCTAATCCTTTCATTAGCCCGGTGATTTTTCCTTTCTTACCTAGAAAGTTGACGCGCACCGCATCTAGGTCTGTTGGATTGTCCGCAGAATCAACGGCAAGCTGCGCTTCTTTTGTCAGTTCTTCAAGCTGCATTATGTCCTCATCGCGATTGGCTCGAATTTGATAACGTTTTTGTTAACGTTTGTTTTTAGGGGGGTTATTCTACATAAAATATGCGGATTTGACTTGTCTATAAATAAAAAAAGCGAGCTTCCTGCTCGCTTTCTTCAAGAGCTTAAATGGTTGTTTAACGTTGAATTATGCCAACGCGCCTTTTGCTTCTTCGACCAAAGCAGTGAATGCTGGTTTGTCATGAACTGCGATGTCAGCAAGAATTTTTCTATCGATTTCGACAGATGCTTTTTTCAGGCCATTAATGAAACGAGAATAACTCATTCCGTTTTGGCGTGCTGCAGCATTTATTCGTGCAATCCAAAGCTGGCGAAATTGACGTTTGCGCTGACGACGGTCTCTATATGCATATTGACCGGCTTTTGTTACCGCCTGTACCGCAACGCGATACACTCGGCTTCTAGCGCCGTAATACCCTTTAGCTTGTTTTAATACTTTTTTGTGACGTGCACGTGCAACGGTGCCGCGTTTTACTCTAGCCATTTTTCAATTCCTCCAAACAATTACACGTAAGGCAACATGCGTTGAATAAGCGCGGTATCGTTCTCGTGAACCAATTTCTTGCCACGAAGATGGCGCTTACGCTTGCTGCTTTTCTTCGTCAAAATATGACGTAAGTGCGATTGTTTGCTCTTGAAACGACCAGAGCCTGTTTTGCGAAAGCGTTTTAACGCTCCGCTATTTGTTTTCATTTTAGGCATTGCTAAAACTCCGCATTTTTTAATCCAAAAAGCATACGCTTATTGGTGATTTAACAATTAGTAAGGTGAAGCATGGTTGTGCAGACCAAACTTACTTTGGACCCAACTACTTTTTAGTGGGGGCGAGCACCATGATCATTTGGCGAGCTTCAACTCTACTGGGAAAAGACTCCACTTGCGCGATATCTTGCAAGTCTTCTTTTACCCTAGTGAGCAGGTCGATGCCAATGTCTTGGTGCGCCATTTCACGACCTCTAAAACGTATCGTTACTTTGGCTTTATCACCTCCTTCGAGAAAGCGACGCAGGTTGCGCAGTTTTACCTGGTAATCGCCAACATCAGTGCCAGGGCGAAATTTAATCTCCTTGACCTGAATTTGTTTCGTCTTTTTACGCTGTTCTTTTTGCGCCTTGCTCTTTTCGAACAAGAACTTCCCGTAATTCATTACTTTACATACGGGAGGATTTGCATTGGGGCTAACCTCAACTAAATCTACACCTGCTTCTTCTGCAGATTCCAATGCTCTTTTAATTGGAACAACACCTACTTGCTCCCCAGATGCATCGATTAACCGTACTTCTTTTACGGTGATTTCTTCGTTAATTCGAGCTTTATCGCCCTGCGATTTATTGTTGCCTCCGCCTTTAATATGCGAATCCTCCAAGAACTAAAATATAAATAGATTATAGTGTAAATAGCCGCTAAGACGCGGCATTATACTGATTTCTACAGAATCTTCTACGGTAATTTTTTAGAAATAACTTCTTCACTCAAGTGCGTGCTCAATTCGTCGATAGACATCGTCCCTAAATCGACGCCTTTTCGTGTTCGCACTGCGACTTTACCGTTTTCCTTTTCCTTATCACCAACGACAAGTAAGTAAGGTACTTTCTTTAATGTATGCTCGCGGATTTTAAACCCAATCTTTTCGTTTCTGACATCAGCTTTGACTCTGAAACCACAGGATCTAAGCTTTGCGACAACACTTGCAACATACTCCGCTTGACTGTCGGTGATGTTTGAAACAACCACCTGAGTAGGCGCAAGCCACAAGGGAAATGCACCAGCATATTCTTCTGTCAAAATACCAATGAAACGTTCGAGAGAGCCCAATATGGCGCGGTGGATCATTACGGGTACTTTGCGCTCTCCATCCTCATCAATGTAGGTTGAGTTCAATCTGGCCGGCATCGAGAAATCGAGTTGGATCGTGCCACATTGCCAAGCGCGGTCGAGGCAATCATAGAGTGTAAACTCTATTTTTGGCCCGTAAAACGCGCCTTCACCGGGTTGGTATTCGAACGTAATATCATTTGCCGACAATGCATCCGCCAATGCTTTTTCTGACTTATCCCAAATTTCATCAGAGCCAACGCGCTTTTCCGGCCGCGTAGATAGCTTCACTTCAATCTTTTCAAATCCAAATGGCTCATAGGTGTCATACACCATTCGAATACATTCACTCACTTCATCAAGGATTTGCTCTTCAGTACAAAAGACATGAGCATCATCTTGCGTGAAGCTTCTCACTCGCATTAGTCCGTGCAGTGCCCCTGACGGCTCATTACGATGCACAATGCCGAACTCGGCCATTTTTAGTGGGAGGTCACGATAGGATTTCAACCCCTGATTGAATATCTGCACGTGACCAGGACAATTCATGGGCTTTATTGCGTATTCGCGTTTTTCGGATTCTGTGGTGAACATGTTTTCTGCGTATTTATCCCAGTGACCGGATTTCTCCCACAGACTTCGGTCCATCATAAGAGGGCCTCGAATCTCACCATAACCGTACTCGGTCAACTTTTCTCGCATAAACGCTTCCAACTGCGTGTAGATTGTCCACCCATTGTTATGCCAAAACACCATCCCCGGTGCTTCTTCCTGCCAATGAAACAAATCTAAGGCTTTGCCGATTTTGCGGTGATCGCGCTTTTCGGCTTCTTTAAGTCGGTTTAGGTAGGACTTGAGTTGCTTTTTATCCGGCCATGCTGTGCCATATACTCGCTGCAACATTTTATTGTTGCTGTCGCCTCGCCAATACGCCCCGGCAACCTTCATTATTTTGAAAAAATGACAAAACCGCATGTTGGGTACGTGGGGACCTCGACACATGTCGATGTATTCTTCGTGGTGATACAAACCGGGGTTATCGTCTTGATCGATATTTTCATCGAGTATTTGAATTTTGTACTCTTCACCGCGCGATTCGAATGTATCTCTTGCTTCTTGCCAGCTGACGACTTTTTTAATTACGTCATAGTTAGTTTTGGCAAGTTCGCTCATGCGTTTTTCAAGTGCATCTAAGTCCTCTTGCGTAAGTGAATGGTCGAGATCGATATCATAATAAAAGCCGTTGTCTATTACCGGCCCAATTGCCATTTTAACATCGGGGAAAAGCTGTTTTATGGCGTGTCCTAACAAGTGCGCGCAGCTATGGCGAATGATCTCAAGCCCTTCGGCATCTCTCGCCGTGATGATTTGTAGTGTTGCGTCCGACGTTATTTCGTCAACCGC
>JBCDMA010000271.1:0-5451 GCA_038744645.1 Pseudomonadota bacterium
ACATCGCAGCATGCATGGCTTCATGCTCAATTTAATCGGAGGCTTGATAGCTTATTGTCACAAACCTGAAAAGCCGTCGCTAAACATTACCGATGCTGAATATCAGATGATAATTGCGACCGCTTAAACCGATCTCAGGTTTTTTATTTTTTGTAACCTACTACTATCTGCGTAGTTTATGCGCACATCCCATAAAATATACTTGTGCACTAAAAGAGCTTTGTGAATGGTCTTCGGGAATCGGCGGGGAAGTCTCTAAATGCGTGGATTCTGCACGATGTATCACTTTCACTGTTTAACATAGAAAAGTATAGATTCAGTGCTATTACCCTTTATATCGACTAGATCCGTTTGTGAACATCTTCGTTGTAGTTAACGCATCTCAGAATGTTAGGAAAAAATTTAACTTATTGTTTTTACTTGATTATATTGTTTTTATTCATCAGAAAACGATAGCTTTGACTAAAATCAATTTCGATACAACCTCAAAGGTAAACGAAAATAACATCAAAATTTTTTATTTCAATCCAAAACAATTCACTAAACGAATAGACAGTGATAAGCGATTAGACTGATTTCAAAAAATTTTCATAGAACTTATGCTTTCATTTTAAAAGTGTGCAAAAGTCTCGATTCTCTGCTATTCAGCTGCTAAACAGATAAAACAACCTTGATAACAGTCGTTATTCATTATTCTCACGCGTGAGCGCATTAAACACCATATCTATGGCTCTTAGACTTTTTTCTTCTTTAAACTTTGCAAGATTGAAGGATTAAGAGAGTATCGATCCTACATTTTAAGAGGTCTTGGATAGTGCTCCATATTTTCAAAACTTGAAGGACTAAAAGGATACTATTTTGAGTAACTGGAAAAGCAGATATACCTTGATTCCACAGACAAAGGTGATTTTATGCGGCGTAAATAACTGAAATTAAATATAAAAAATAGATGCAACTTTAAAGGTTATGCCTGTTAATACGCGCATAACATATCGTTGATTGAATACGCCAAATACTTTCCATTATTCTAAAAGTCCATCTAACTTGCAGTTTAAGTACCCCACATGGAATTAAGAAACTACTACACAGTAGCGCTTGCTACCGCGTTGCTTTTTACGTCTCAAACTTCTTCCGCACAATCTACTATTGAAGACGAATACGGTTATGAGGAGTTGATTGAAAACGCACAATCCATCACATTTAAAGAAGGCTTTGGAGAGACTATCTCGCCAGTGTTAGGCTCCATCTCATGGAACGTCACTGATTTAAATATCCCGCTTAACGGTTTGGATATCAATATCAGTCGTTCTCTTGCCACCTCACGGTTTTATTCTTTTAAACAAGATTATTCTCCCAGCGAAATTTTCGACTGGACATTGGACGTGCCTAAAATGCACATCAACTACTGGGGAATATCGCAATCTGTTGGGGGTGCCTGCGGTTATCCCACTATGAAGAATATACAAATCAGTGTACCGGGCGTCGATGGGTTTGATCCCGTTGGTCGGAGCCAGAATGGGATAAACTATCCGAACAATACTATCATTCACTATGCCAATAACTGGTTACTGTTATGTGAATCATTCCCAACTCGAAGTAATTCGGTCAATGCAAACAATCAAACATTGCCAGCCAGTGCTCTTAACTACACTCTTCGCTCACCCGACGGGAAAAAATATCAATTTAAGCATCATGGGAATCGATGGATATTTCCTGGACTTAATCCAAGAAAACTTGACAACGTTTATAAAACACATGTTTTCTATGTAACCGATATTGAGGATAGGTTTGGGAATTGGCTCGCATATGACTATAAAAAGATAATAACCAATGCAACTTTAGATGAATCGAACGAACCAAGAACAAGTCATTTGTTACTCACTAAAATCCGAAGCAAGGAAGGTGTAACGGTAAATCTAACAAACAATGGTACTGACATCACCGGATTTAGTTATGGTGGCAATACGGTGACCTACACACCAATTCTCAAGCATTGGTCGGGACCTATTCCTCCAACAGAGCATTTGCATAAAGTGAAAATTTCAAGCTCAAATAGCAGTCATACATGGACGTATGAACATGAGGAGTTTGGTCCCGCTACACCAAGTGGATACCGTGCAAACAAAGCGCTAGCGAGAATAAAAAACCCCTGGGGAGGTATCGTAGAGTACACATACGAGGCAAGAGTCTTTGGTTGCAGCAAAAACCATGTGGATTGGCCGCTTCAAGATTATGCGCTAACATCTAGGACTTATCGTGACTCCACCAGAAATACTTCGGTGTTGTATAATGTTACTCGAGATTTTCAACCTAATACTGCAATAAATCCTGCCAACGATTTCGCCTATACAGAAATCACCTACCCAGACAGGAAAGAGACATTTACCTATCACTGCGCACGCTTCCAGTCATATTATCTAAGCGATATAAAAGACCTGAAGATGCATCATCACAAGGTAGAAGACCTTCAAGGTAATCTCATTCGAGAAACAGATTATACGTGGCAAGAAATCAATGCGAACTACGTCAGTAATGCGTTTATCTGGCATGACTCTACTGGACCAAACCGCTTAGTCAGTAAAAATACGGTGATAGATGATAACTACCGTAAAGAAGCGTTGTCGCATGATGTTTTTGGTAATGTGACCAAAGAAAGAGAACGCAATGTTTCGGGCAATAAGACCAAATATTTCAAATATTCAAAATACAACGACGTATCAAATTGGTTGATTGGCTTCCCGAAAAAAACGGAAGTCAGTTATACCGATTCAAGTTACCGCCAGACAAGTCGAACGGACTATCATACGTCATCGACAAATGCTCAATATGCATCTCTAGCCTTACCTTACAGAACTTATGACGCGGGCACCTGGCGTCAACAGTTTGTGTCATACCATTCAAATGGGTTGCCCAATCGAATAGAGTTTAATAGAAACTTATCGTTTGGCTCAGGAAAAGGCTTCATCGAGCTATCAAACTACAAGCGCGGCATTGCTAAAACAGTTAGAGTACCTCAGAGTACCAGTAGTGCAAAACAAACTCGATACAACTCGATAAATGATTTGGGTCAAATCACTCGCGTGAAAGACTATGAAGGCAGATGCACAAACTATCGTTACACTGCTTTGGGATGGATCCAGCGAGAAGATCCATGTGGCGCAGGCTGGTTAACAACAGGTTTCAATCTTGGTAAAGCAAGTCACGGCGAGGCTGATTTGGACTATGTCGAAGAGGGTATGTTTAAGCGCGTTGAATCACGAAGTGACGGTTACAATAAACAAACCTATTACGACGGCGAATTGCGTCCTGTTTTAGTGCGGGAAAGAGACCTTGGCGACTCGTCAAGCGTAAGGTATAAGCGGTACTCTTACGATTTTGAAGGGAGAAAAACATTCTCTAGTTTCATGTCAGAGGACTCTGAAACGCGACATGGGGTAATCCAACAGTACGATGCGCTTGGGCGTATCAAAAAAATGGATGACAACACGACTTCCGGCTCAGTTCAATATGACTATTTGTCTGGTGATAGAGTGCGAGTGAATGACAATCGCGGATACGCCACTACCACGAAGCATTTAGCATACGGGACACCGACATTAGAGCAACCACTGACAATTGATTCACCACACGGGATTTCAACGGCAATCACATATGATGTATTGAATAATGTTAAATCGATATCACAAGGTGGACTCACAGAGCATCGAGTATATGACAGCAACAGTCATCTTTGTAAGATTGTTCGGCCAGATATTGGAAGAATGGCGTTTCAATACAACGCACTTGGTGAACTCATTAAAAAAGCACATGGGACAACGGTGAACACAAGTACCAGTTCGTGTGACCACTCTACGTCTAGTTCACAAAGAGCCATTATCAATCTAGATAACAGAGGCTTTACTCGCTTCATTAATTATGGAGATTCAAGTCCAGATAAGAGCTTTGTTCACGACCGCAATGGTCAAGTCACACAAATCACCGCACGAAACGTGACCAATACCTATCAATATAACGATGCAAATCTGTTAAGTAGTGAGACAATACAAATAGACGGGACATCGAGCACGTTAACGTACAGCTACGATACAAGTATGAACCTGTCACAAATAACCTACCCCAATGGTGAAACGGTAACTTTTTCACCAAACGCGTTGGGACAACCCACACAAGCGGGCGCGTATGCTACCAATGTGCGTTATTATCCTAATGGCATGATTAAGCAGTTTACGTTCGGTAACGGCTTTGTTCATGGAACCACGCAACACAACAGTGGATTGCCAGCAGACATGTATGACGTGCGCGGGGGTACTAAGGCATTCGACCACAAGCTCGATTTTGATGCTAATGGCAATCTGGAGCTCTTAAGAGATGGGAGAGATTCTCGATATGACTTAGCGCTATCATATGATGGCCTAAACCGCTTGGATACAATCACTGATAGCTATGTTGGTACGGGCGATGTCAATTATGACGGCATGGGTAACATAACTTACAAGAAAATAGGGAATCACACGCTTAACTATCAATATAATTCAAGCAAAAGGCTAGTTTCGACCACAGGCTCTAAGCAATTTCAATTTAGCTATGATAACAGGGGGAATGTCACAAACAACGGTACCCACGCATTTACCTTCAATTTGGCTCAGCAAATGACCAATAGCGGCAGTACAAGACAATATGTCTACGACGGCAATGATAAACGCGTGAGAAAAACAGTGTCAGGAAAAGTGACGGAGTTTATGTATAACAAATCCGGCCAACTGCTGCAAAAGACTGATGACAATGGAGATGTGACCAACAAGATTTATCTTGGCAGTAAACTGGTTGCTGAAAATAAGACACTTTCGGTTTCACCGCCGCAAACCCTCAGCAACTTATCCGTGGAAGGCGTAAATTACACGCTGTATTCATCACAACAAAGTGCCATCGGGTTTACGCAAAACCTAGATTCCGATGAAAGAGAAGCGATGTCTTGGGTATCACAACCACCGTCGGACAACGTCGTTTTTCAATATAAGATAGACTTTGGCACATCAGGTAAT
This sequence comes from Pseudomonadota bacterium, assembly GCA_038744645.1. GTDB lineage: Bacteria > Pseudomonadota > Gammaproteobacteria > Enterobacterales > Alteromonadaceae > Glaciecola. Next base: position 5,043 of record JBCDMA010000271.1, read on the forward strand.
TCAGCAGGTAATCCAGATGTCAATTGGACGCACTATACGACGTTCAGTGGTGGTGCTTCTTCAGGTACGTTAGATTATTTAGTCGGCCCGATCACTCAATCCAATGTACCTAATCGGTCTTCTACAAGCGGCTCTGACTTTGCAAAACTGCATCTACGTGTGCGAGTTGAAAACACGGCAGGCAACAGTGCTTGGCGGTACATGCGACCAATCTGGGTTTATTTAAGAGACTAATGAGGAGAGGAACAATGAAATCAATTTACAGTATTATTATTTTTGTATTGGCACTCTTCACAATTCATCAACGTGCAGAGGCTGAAGTCACATACATTCACTCTGACTATCTTGGAAGTGTGGTAGCAAAGTCAAACTCAAATGGTCAAGTGACCACGTTCTTTAACTACTTGCC
>JBCDMA010000272.1:0-5438 GCA_038744645.1 Pseudomonadota bacterium
ACACGGGATCACCAATGAATTTCTGCAAGATAAACCCAAGTTCAATTCCGTTGCTGAAGACTTCATTGACTTCATTCGAGATGCCGAATTGGTCATTCACAATGCACCCTTTGATGTTGGGTTCATGGATCACGAATTTAGGCTATGCGGTAGAGGACTGCCAGTGACCAATGATATTTGCGCGGTATTGGACACGCTTGAACTTGCTCGCAAGCTTCGTCCAGGGCAAAAAAACAGCCTGGATGCGCTATGCAAAGTTTATCATGTAAATAATGCGCATAGGACATACCATGGCGCACTGCTCGACAGTCAAATTCTAGCGGATGTCTATCTTGCAATGACGGGTGGACAACGCACCTTGGCATTGCAAGTTGAATCTAACACCCATTCAACAAATTCAAGCGATGCCTTGGCGACACTTACCCTGCCCGAAACTAAGGTTTTATACGCCACTGCCGAAGAATTAGTTACGCATCAAAACACAATTAAGCGCATTGAAGATAAGGCAGGCAATCCAACCATTTGGACCAAGGTATTTCACTGAGTTCATCGTATTCTTACTTTTGCTCATGATGGCGTTCGCGTGCGCGAAAGCTCATGCGTCTACTGATGAAGTTGAAGCGATACTCAGTAAAATCAGACCCATAGAAAATACGAACCTTAATGATATCCAAATCTTGGATAATCGTTTTCGCATCGATGATGATGTTGAAGAAGTCACACTGATATTTTTTAGAGCAAAAGGCTCACCTCCAATTGTATTGGTGCGTCCCGACGGCTCTAAGTTTCATTTGGACAATGACAGTACTAATGATGATTACACATGGCATGAGACTGACACCTATGACATGATTTCATTGGCACGACCGATGCCGGGTCCATGGCAAGCCGTTGGAAAGATTTTGCCTGAAAGTCGTCTTATCGTTATCGCCAATATCAATCTAAAAATAGATCCGTTACCTAAGACCATCTTCCAAGGAGAGTCCATTAAGTTAACGGCGCAACTGGAAAATGCCGGTTCGCACGTCGAGTTAGTTGAATTTCGCGACGTGGTTGCACTATCACTGGAATTCTCCTCTTCAAACAACCCAAATTACGATAACTTTGGCTTGGGGACACGCACCATTGCTCGGTTTGAAGACGATGGTATGGGGTTTGATGAGCGCGCGAGAGATAAGATTTTCACAGGCCAATTTTTAGCAAATGTCACTGCAGGTGAATGGCAACCCATTGCGTCTGTGCGCACACCGCTGCTCTCAAGAGAAAAAAGATTACCCAATGTCATTGTTGAAAAAGCACCCGTTACCGTCTCGCATGTCGCTGAGGCTGGCACGGATGGGTATCATACCATCACTGTTGAAGGTGATGAGCAGTGGATAGATGTAAAAAGTGTGCTTATTGACGGTACCGTACGGCAGCCCAATGGTGATACTCAGCGTATCGCATTCACCGAGATTACTGATGGACCAAAAGTGATAGATACGTTAAATGTGGGGTATGGTGTTTATGCAATACATCTTTCCGTATTTGCACGCAGTGTTGATGGCCGAGATCTTGTTATTAATTTACCCAGATATTCATTCACAACTGAACCGCCACCGGCGCCACCAGAAGAAGCGGTGGCAGAGGAGGTTGCTGTCGATATGGTTTTGCCACCTGAAGAGGAAGCGCCTAATTACGTACTTTTGGTCTTGGCTATCAACCTTTGCATTCTTTTAATAAGTGCGTTGATCATTTTCACTATTATCGATAAGCGCAAACATGGCAGCAACCTTTGGTTTAAAAGGTTGTGGTCAGGTATGTTAGCTCTTTTGCCGAAAAAGAAAGTGGTAGAGGCGCCCGCCGCTGCAGAGTAACGACATCCAATTTATGGGTGTAATTTCATTTTTTTGATGTCAGTCGGACGATGGTTTGTGCATTTTATCGCCAACTCGGACATACCTTATTTCTCAAGCATTTAACGGTACCGCTCATTTCACCTAAAAGGCTTAATAAAACTGTAAAAAAAGCAGTTGACTACTGGAGGGTAGCACCGTATTATCTGCGCCGCACTGGCAATCGCGTCGGTGTCAGATCTGTAGTGGAGCGGTAGTTCAGTTGGTTAGAATACCGGCCTGTCACGCCGGGGGTCGCGGGTTCGAGTCCCGTCCGCTCCGCCACTATCACATTGAAATACATATCTCTGGAGCGGTAGTTCAGTTGGTTAGAATACCGGCCTGTCACGCCGGGGGTCGCGGGTTCGAGTCCCGTCCGCTCCGCCATCATTTGAATCACAAAGCCAATCAACGTCACGCTTAAAAACTTCCATGTCGTTACGAAACTACATCGTATACAATAACGTCCAAAACTCATCGTAGTAGAAAAGAACAATAAATGCAGTCGAGCCAGCCGCTAATCCGCTGTCATAACATTTCCAAAACCTATATAGATGGCAGTGATTCAATCAAGGTATTGGACAATGTCAATTTTCAGGTCGCATCAGGTGAAACGCTTGCTATCTTGGGCTCATCTGGCAGTGGCAAAAGTACGCTTTTGCATATTTTAGGCACCCTCGATAAACCGGACGATGGACAGCTTTTTTATGAGCAAACAGACTTACTGTCACTTAAAGATGCACAGCAGGCAAAATTTAGAAATACACATTTGGGCTTTGTGTATCAGTTTCATCATCTCCTGCCTGAGTTCACTGCGCTTGAAAATGTTGCGATGCCGCTTTTGATCGGTAAAAAGGACAAAGCGACAGCATTTAATAAGGCGAAGGAAAAGTTAAATGAAGTCGGGCTCTCGCATCGGCTTGAACACAAACCCTGGCAATTGTCCGGCGGCGAACGGCAGCGAATTGCAATTGCCAGAGCAATAATCAATGAACCCAGCGTTGTGATGGCAGACGAGCCCACTGGCAATTTAGACAACAAAAACAGTCAAATCATTGTTGATTTAATTTTGCAACTGAACAAAGCATACGGCACCACCTTTGTGATCGTTACACACGATATGCAGTTGTCAGAACAGATGGCCAGCGCGATGCATCTACGCAACGGAGCGTTCACCGAAGGGCAATCAAGATAACCATGTTTTTATCGCAATTTATCGCGACGAGAATCGATGCAAAGCGTAATCTAGGATTTATTGGTTTTGTCGCGAAAGTTTCGGGTATTGGTGTGGGATTAGGCTGCGCTGCACTAATACTCTTATTATCAGTAATGAACGGTTTTGAACATGAGCTTCGCACGAATCTTTTGGCGAAATTACCTCATGCAGAGTTTATTCAAGTGCAAGAAACAGGTATTTTTTTAAATGACGAGTTTCGTCAAAAGCACAACAGTGACCCGCGAGTGCACGATGTTTTGCAAATTAACAAAACATTCGGATTAATTCAGCATCAAAAGGTGATCAAATCCACCCAAGTTGTCGGGGTTGACGCTCAGTATTACGCGAAAAAACACGATAATACGTATGATTTCAAAAAACTTTCCAATGGTCCTCATGTCGTCTTAGGCACGTCATTATTAAGTGAGCTTGGTATCGGCATTGGAGAAAGAATCCAACTGCTTATCCCACAAAACCTGTTATCTTCAAAATTTAAGTTGCCAAAGAGTCAATGGTTTACTGTTATTGATACACTCGACGTTGGCACAGAACTCAATGACGCAATTGCCATTGTGCATAAACCAGTTTTAACCGAGATTTTGCAATTATCTCCTAATGCGTCTAGTCATCTAGAGTTCGTTTTAAATGATCCGTTTGAAGCTCAGGCGCTTGTCAGAGAATACGGTTTTGACTTCGACCAACCAGTGTACTTGTCGAGCTGGTTTAGAACACATGGGCACTTGTATTACGATATCGAGTTGGTACGTACAGTGATCTATATAGTGCTTTCTTTGCTGATTTGCATAGCTTGTTTTAACGTAATTTCCAGCTTGGTCATGTCAGTAAAAGAGCAGAGCAAATCAATCGCAATACTTAAAACGATGGGCGCTACGCATCAGCTCATCACGCGTGTATTTGTTCTAAAAGGACTAAAAAGTACTACTGTTGGTGCGCTATACGGCTGCATTATTGGGGCGTTGCTGTCACTGTATCTGACGGATATCGTCTCAGCCTATGAAACGATTACTGACACAGTATTATTGGATACGGGTATCTACTTTACATCTGGGATACCCAGCAAACTCGAGTGGTGGACTGTGCTTATGGCGTTTGCGTTATCTGTGTTTGTTGGCTGGTTAGCAACACTTTATCCCGCGAGAAAGGCTGCAAAACTGCCACCGGTAGACCATTTGCATTAACCTTAAGCACTAGGTCACTGCCTCATTCATTGTGCTCTTGTCATAAAATACGCTCTCATCCAATGCACCTTCGGATTTAGCGACGATACAAGTAACAGTGCAATCACCGGTCACATTAACGACGGTCCTTGTCATATCTAGCAGTCTATCAATACCAATAATGAGTGCGATCCCTTCAACAGGCAACCCTACTTGTTGTAGCACCATTGCAAGCATGATCAACCCAACACCAGGTACACCTGCCGTACCGATTGACGCCAATGTCGCAGTCACGACTACCATGAGTAATTGACTCATATCCAGTCCAATACCATAGGCTTGCGCGATAAACACAGTCGCTACACCCTGCATGATTGCTGTGCCGTCCATATTTATGGTTGCACCCAACGGAATGGTAAAAGAAGAGACACTGTTATCGACACCGAGCCGTTTTTCAGCTGTTGCTTTGGTTACTGGAATAGTGGCGTTGCTGCTCGCGGATGAAAACGCGAATAGCATGGTGTCTTTCATTTTGATTAACAACACAGCAGGATTTAACCGCGTGAAAACGGATAACAACGTGGGGTAGGTGATAAACAAATGCGCAATCAATAAAAAAAACACGAGTAGGAAGTACGCCATGATGTTTGCAAATTTTTCCGCTTCAATCGTGCTTGCCAGCTTTGCAATCAGAAAAAAGACGCCATATGGAGCAAGGTTCATGATAATTGTGACGATTTTCATGATGACATCATTGATGTATTCAAACCCGGTGCGCACCTTTTTTCCGCTTTCCTTGGAGAGCGAAATGGCGATGCCTACCAGTATTGAAAATATTATGATCTGCAGCATATTACCGTCAGCTAGTGACGCCACCGGGTTTGATGGAAACATGTCAATGATGACTTGAGTCAGTCCAGGCGCTTCTCTGGGTTCGAATACCGTCTCTTCTGGTAAATTAAAATTTGCGCCTGGTTTGAATATAGAGGCTGCAAGCAACGCAACAGATACCGCGATAGCGGTTGTTAGCATATACAAGCCAACAGACTTTCCGCCTAAACGTCCAAGTTTGGACGGGTCGGATAGACTTGAAACACCGCATACCAATGACACAAACACCAAAGGTACGACGAGCATCTTCAAGCTATTGACGAATATTGTGCCGCCAAC
>JBCDMA010000273.1:0-5431 GCA_038744645.1 Pseudomonadota bacterium
ACCTAAAGCGAGTAAGGCCTCTCCATGGCTAGGATCTTGATTAATCGCAGCTTCCAATGACTTTCTCGCGTTGGTGATTTTACCTTCCTCCATCGCTAGTTGCGCTGCATATACATTGAAATCTACGCGATAGCGCTTCGGCAAGTTGTTTTGACCGGTGACGGATGTAAGCAATCGCGACAGCTCATTCCATTGATTTTGATACACAAGATATGCGGCGGTCTGCTCGATAGCATCATAAAGTTCAGTATTTACCTCTTCTTTTTGCCAAAGCTTTTTATCGGTTAAAAGATTCACCGCCCGCCGATAACTATTTTGTTTCAAGTGAAGTTGTGCGGCGGCAACATAATTGCTAACTTCATCTGAACCCAACGACAAGGCGATTTCAAGGCTGCTTAGCGCTGCATTATAATCCTCCCGATTTAGCGCAATTTGGCTTCGAGTCAGCCACAGCGATACATTTTGCCCTTGTGCACTAAGCATCTCATCAACTAATGCTTGAGCGGGTGCCAATGACTTGCTGTTAAGAAGCGCAAACAGCAAGCCTTGTTGCCACTGTTTATTATCTGGCTCAAGATAAAGGGCTTGCTGATACCCTGCAATAGCGCTGGCTGGGAAGTCGGTCTTTAAGTTGACGTACGCTAACTGACCATAAAGTTGTGCATCAGCGACACCTAATTCAATGCTGCGACGCAGGTGAGTTCGGGCGTTTGAAAAGTCCTCATTAATCATATATATCAGACTCAAACCTCTGTGAGAAATCACCAAATCCGGCATTTTATCTAACGCTGCCAGTAGCGCAGTTTCTGCTTCTTCATACCGTTTAAGGCTTATTAATATTTGACCGCGTAACTGTTGCAATGCAGCGCTGTCTCCGGCAAGTGGTCGCTCAGCGAATGCATCACTGATAGCCTGATAAGCTTGTTGCCGCAGCAATGGCTGTATCTGCAGAGCGAACCCATTTTCCTCCGGTGCAAGTTGTGCATCAGTGGCACCGAGCGGTGTATTAAGCAGAGAAAAGCGCCATTGGGGATCTTCAATATCAATGACCAATGAGGCTAGACACACACTATTCCAGGACATCAGCATAACTAGAAAAAAGTGACACAGCATTTTGAAAAAACTCAAACGGGATTTCTCTATCATAATAAAAACATCATCAACTTAAAGTTCTATAATTAAGGGCAAAATGAAGCGAGTTCGCACCGGAACACCGTTTTTAAGTGGCGGTGTGAATCGAGCGGTCCGTACCAGGCGTTTTATTTCATTGACCATTTCTTGATGCGGATTCTCCACAATCTCTATCAATGTCAACTTGCCTTCTGTATCTATTAGAATGTCTAACTGTACATTAACTTTCTTAATGCCTCTTCTTGCTAACCTGGGTGGAATTTTCGCTCTGGTCATTGTCAGTAAGGTTGGCATAGCGTCCAATTGTGAAAGGTCAATAGCATCCCAATTGACTTCGAGGGGTTGCCATTGCACATCATCAGTCATCACGGTGGGAGAGTCCGGCATTTCCCAATCTAACTCTTGTGGTTTTATTTCAATCATTTGTATTGCCGCACCAGATCCTTGCGTTTGCAGAGGAAGCTCGGTGATTTTAATCGGCTCGCGCACAGTTGACGGTGGAGGCGGGGGCGGTGGTTGAATAACGGGGGTGATTAATTCGATGGTTTGCAAATCAATATCAGGATCGGCTGAAAAGCGAATGCTGTTGCCAAGCCACAGCACGGTGAGAGCTGCAGCGAGAAACAACACACTCATGATGGTGGATTTAACTTTAACTGAGGTTAACGTCGTTGTACTTTGCATTTAAACGGGGAACTCTTACATCTCTTGAGCCGCAATGCTTACAGAGAGAACGCCTGCCAACTTCACTTCATCAATAACACTCATCAGTAAATCTGCTGCGACTGTTTTATCCGCAATGATCACAACGGGTCGGTCTTCTTTCAGTAACAATTGCTCCAGCGTTCCACGTACTCCGTCTACACCAATATTTTTGCCATCGTAAAACACTTCACGCTGGTCTGTTATCGCAAGCATAATTGTGGTTTGCTCCAGTCGTTGCGCCGAAAAAGCCTGAGGTTTGTCGACTTCAACGCCGGTTTCGCGAACGAAAACGGTCGACACGATAAAGAATATCAACAGAATAAAAACCACATCGATAAGCGGTGATATGTCAATGCTATGCTGGTTTTGATGTTCCAGCCTTCGTTGTAAGCGATTCGACATGTTTATTGCCCTTTTATCAATAGTTTTCGCGGGGATTTCGAGTTTACGAAACCATAAAGTAGCCACCCCGGAACGGCGCATGCCAATCCAAATTGCGTTGTAATCAATGCGTCGGATATGCCACCGCTGATAAGCGCTGCATCTATATCTCCTCGCGCCATATTATCGAAGCAGTCTAGAAGGCCAATAATAGTGCCGAGTAATCCTAGAAGGGGCATGGTACCAATTAAAATCAATGCAAATGGTGCAGACTCTTCATTGTTCGTGTCGGTAGACATCTTTTGAGCATATGATGTGTTTAGCCACTGCATCCACAATTGTTGGTAGCAAATCAGCGCGATAGCAACTATTGCCCAACAGATCCAATTGGAAATAACAAGGTCTATCATTCAAACGCCTCCTTGCCATCCATACCAGCATTGGGCATTGTTGAAGCCGAGGCGCTCTTGCGTTGGTTTGGGCTGTGTAATACATCAACTTGTTCATCATCCTGACTGATAGACAGCGCAAAGTTTTCTAGTTCGGAATAATAGCTTTTTGCCCAACGTGACAGCATTGCGTTAAGTATCAAAGCAGGAATGGCGACGATAAGGCCAAGTTCGGTAGTCACAAGCGCTTGTGCAATCCCTCCAGAAACAACTTCAGGATCACTCGAACCAAATAAGGTCATCATATTAAAGGTGTGTATCATTCCACTCACTGTTCCGAGCAAACCCAATAGTGGCGAGATAGAAGCAATGACCGCAATAGCTCCAATACCATATTCCAATCGTGATTTTGCATCGCTGAGCGCGTTGAATAAACGATCGTCTCGCTGTAACGGCGACACCTCTTCCTGACTAATGTTATAAAGCGTTAGCTGGTCGCCCGATAATTTTGCAATCAATTCGTCATTTGTCGAAGCCGTCATCTGCTGAAGTTCAAGTGGAGAAAAGCGTTTGACTTTGGGCAAGCGCCAAAGCTGCAGAGCCTTTAACAATGCGGTGATGAGCGCAACACAAGCGGCCACAATGATCGGAATGATCCATAAACCACCTTTGCTGACATGCTCAACAAGACTTTCGTTATTTTGTTCACGCGCCGCGACTCTGCCTAATGTAGGATCTATGCTTATATTACCGATTTGTCCAGATTGTAATTTTTCAAATTCGCTGCTTGCACTGGCGTCCATTAAAAGTACTGACTTCAGACCGACGTCACTTCTTTGTGCAACGCCTACGCGATTCAACTCCTGTTGCCAGAACCAGGTCGACGGCCCTATGGTCACTGTCGGTAACAAGGCCAACTCACCATTTTTAAGGATAACGTTTTGATTTACCCAGGCAGGCCGCAACCGCTGCGATACGCTTGTGCTCACGTCAGTCACTGCCGTAATGCGTTCACTAAGGCTAGCAGACCCAAAGTCCTTACCAGGTGAGCTACGCTGTAAAAACCGCGCGAGTATGTTTTTTTGAAAAGCGTGTTGCTGTTGCCAGCTATTCAATCGTTCTTCTAATTGCTGCAAACTTAATGTCTTTTCGTCTTCTAATCGACGCGCTACTGCCGCTTCCTCTTCAAGTTTTAGTACTTCTTGCTCAAGTGCGTTTAGTTGTGCAACGAGCTTTTGTCTATTACTGCTAATGCGTTGTTCGGTTTTATTTAAATGTGAGCGTGCTTCGTCGATACGCTGAATAATGCCAGATTCAATGTTCGCAGCCTGCACAATGGGCGTTAGGAGTAATGAGGTAAGAATAAAAATGGGGGCAATGCGCATTATTCTGCACCACCCTTTAACTCTGCGGTTAACGCCACGGGCAATGTCACAAAGCGCGTTTCCTGCTGTCGATTAAACATTGAGATAGCCGTATTTACTTCGTTTCCATCCACTTTTTCATCAAATACCCACTGCCAGCCGTCTGCTTGTGACCAACCTCTGCCGCTGACACTGGCATCGGCGTTTGTAAACCATGCTTGCCCTATACCGAGATATAATTGCTTAACCAATACGTCGCGGCCATCCGGTGTTGTGATTTGCGTTTCATTGATACTTATGCGCTGATCAAATTCAAGTAATTTGGATAATACGGTCAATACCATTTGTAGCTTTTCTGATGTGTTTTTGTTTTCCGTCAGCATTGATAATTCCAATCGCCACGTGTCCTGAAGCGGTGGGGGTAGTTGTGCTAACAATTCTCGAGCCAGGCCCTCCAGGCGATTTACTTGTGACTCCACACTATTTTGTTGCGCTTCAATGTCTGTTTGGCTTGCAAGCAACTCCGCACGCTTTGCTTCAGTGTCAGTGCGGTTTGCTCGACTACTTGTCATAACTGCCTGTAAACGATCGCGCTGAGCTTGCAGCAGGTTAATCCTTTGCGCCAATAAAGGTTGTTGTTCTTGCCAATCAGCTTCTAACTCGCCTGCCTGTCGTTCAATGTCTAGCCACTGCTGAACCAATCTATCCATTTGCTGGACATCAGCCGACCGAGCAGTAGTGCTTAAAAAAAGAGATATTGAAATTGCAATAGCAATCCTCGCCGCTACATCACTGTAACGTCTTGTGATTTGATACATCATCAATTGACCTTGTAATTTTGGTGTTATTTGTGTCAAACGCGTCAAAATGAAAAGACTCTACTTATTAAAAATTATTCCTGCATGAAGTGGTCTATATCCATCAAAAATATTTCTCGCTTTTACATTAAGACGTTTGAAAAATAAAAACAGCCACATTTTTTATTCTATAAAAAGTTTGGAGAGGTGTTGTAGTTTTGTTATTCGCAAACTATTGCACCGTTAGATACTGTTATTATTTATATTTTTCTCGTGTCTATTATTGATAGAGCAAAAGCTACTGCCATGATTGTTACTGTAAAAATGCCAAAGAAAACCGTCAACGCAAATGAGAATGTCATCACTATAGAAAGATATATATAGATACTGCAAGAAGACTGAAGCCGCCAATGCTTATTGCCAGACTTGTGCTTGCAACGATATTTTTGTGAGAAAAAACTTGTCGCTTCACTGTTCTCTCATACTCCATGTTCCGTATGTGCTAAGATGTAAATGAGAGTGATTACTTTTTCTATTAATACACACTTTAGATTTAGAATATCAAGCTATAAAACATCGTAGATGCAGTTTAAATTGAGATAATACAGATGTCAGAAAATAAAGATTCTCCAACCGGAGAAACGGTTGAGGAAGAGTCAACAAT
>JBCDMA010000274.1:0-5427 GCA_038744645.1 Pseudomonadota bacterium
CCGCCGCGCGCGCGAACCTCTTCGACATTGGAGTGGAGTTTTTCGAGTAACTCATTGTTAGGTGCAACGACAATGACCGGCATCTCGGCATCTATCAGCGCTAATGGTCCATGTTTAAGCTCACCTGATGCGTAAGCCTCGGCGTGAATATAGGATATCTCTTTTAGTTTAAGCGCCCCTTCCATAGCGATGGGGTACTGATCGCCTCGACCCAAAAACAAACTGTGATGTTTATCAGCAAACTCTTCAGCCAGGTCTTCAATTTCTTCTGATAGCGCAAGGGATTCTTCAAGCTTTGTCGGCAGGCTGGATAACCCTGCAAGAATGTCGGACCTTAAAGCGTCTGACATGCCTTTGCGCTGACCAAGGGCGATGGCAAACATAAGCATACTGGCAAGCTGGGTCGTGAATGCCTTGGTTGACGCTACACCAATTTCAGTGCCAGCGCGCGTCATAAATGACATTTCCGATTCGCGGACCAATGACGAGCCTGCCACGTTGCAAATCGCAAGGCTCGACATATACCCTTGTTCTTTCGCCATCCTTAAAGCGGCAAGTGTGTCTGCTGTTTCACCCGATTGTGAAATAGTAACGATCAGACTATTTGCAGGCACGATGGATTTTCGATAACGAAACTCAGAGGCAATTTCTACATCGCTTTGCACACCGGCAAATTGTTCAATCCAATACTTTGCAGTGACGCCCGCGTGATAAGACGTGCCGCAGGCGATGATCTTGATAAACTGTGTTTTTTCAAAGATAGCATCAGAGTTAGCACCAAAAATATTCTCAGCTAAGCCATCCGTCGTCACGCGGTCTTTTAACGTATTGCGAATGACGGTCGGCTGCTCATGAATCTCTTTTAGCATGTAATGGCGATAACCGCCCTTATCGCCCATATCGTGTTCAACGCTGCTCTCGACGGCATCGCGCGTGACCTGTTCGCCTTTGCTGTTAATGATGGTGACTGAGGTTCGAGTAACACGCGCAACATCGCCTTCTTCTAAAAAGATGAAGCGACGTGTGACTGGAAACAGTGCCATTTGATCCGAAGCAATGAAGTTTTCGCCGATTCCCAAACCAATAACTAAGGGTGAACCTGAACGTGCTGCAACCATCACATCAGGGTTTTCTTTGTCAATGACAACGGTGCCGTAAGCTCCTTCAAACTCATTCACGGCTGCCAGCAGCGCTTCCAACAAATCGCCGGTTTCGGCCATTTTTGCCGCGATGCAATGCGCGATGGTTTCAGAATCCGTCTCGGTGGCGAACTCATAGCCTTGCTGATTTAATTCAGCGCGCAAATGCTTGTAGTTTTCTATGATGCCGTTGTGAGCAATGGCAAATCGGTTTTGAGACAGGTGGGGATGCGCATTGATTTCAGTGACGCCGCCGTGGGTTGCCCACCTCGTGTGTGCGATACCGGTAGTGCCTTTTCCATTATCTGTATTAATAGCTTCGTTAAGCGATTCAACTTTGCCCGTACGTTTTATGACTGTTAGCTCGTTGCCGTTGAGCTGGTTCTCATTAAGAGTGTTACGTTGGATTAGAGCCACGCCCGCAGAATCGTAACCTCGATATTCAAGCCTTCTGAGTCCTTCCAATAGAATTTGAACAACATTTCGTTCTGCTACTGCACCGACGATCCCGCACATAGATTGATTCTCTTTTTTGTATTAATCAATGGTTTTGATTATTTATCTTTTTTCACTGGTCGCTTCCAACCTGAAATATTTCGCTGTCTGCTCCTAGAGATAGCTAAGTCTTCATCAGCTACATTTTTAGTAATTATACTACCTGCGCCGACAATTGTTGAATGGCCGAGTTTTATTGGCGCAACCAAGGAGGAGTTAGAGCCAACGAAAACGTCATTACCAATGGTAGTTTTGGACTTGTTGACGCCATCATAGTTGCATGTAATCGTGCCTGCGCCGATGTTAACGTTTTCACCTAGCTCGGCATCACCGATATAGCTCAGATGGTTGACCTTGCTGCCTTCACCGATATGTGCTTTTTTAGTCTCGACAAAGTTTCCTATTTTTGCTTTGTTATCCAGCACACTGCCAGGCCGCAATCGCGCGTACGGACCAATATTGCAGGATTCGCCAACAAACGCGTCTTGAATGTGTGAAAACGCCTCTATTGTCGTATTTGACGCGATGCTACAGTCTTTTAGTACACAATTGGGTCCGATCTTAACGTTATCTCCGAGACTGACGCGTCCTTCAAATACTGCATTCACATCTATAAAAACGTCCGTCCCGACAGAGAGTTCGCCGCGCACATCGATGCGGTGCGGATCAGCCAGCGTGACGCCTTCAAGCATCAATCCCTCTGCGATTTTTTGCTGCAGAGCACGCTCTAAGTTGGCTAGTTGAAGTCGGTTATTAATGCCTTCGACTTCTTTATCCCAGAATGGTTGAGCCGAACCGATGGTTTTGCCTTCATCTGCTGCCATCGCAATGACGTCGGTCAGATAGTACTCGCTTTGTGCATTATTGTTTGATAGGTCAGCAAGCCATCGCTTTAGGTCCGCGCCGCCCATGATCATTATGCCCGTATTGATCTCTTTGATCTGACGTTGTTCGTCGGTAGCGTCTTTATGTTCGACAATGGCCGTGATATTGCCATTGTCTCTAATGATCCTGCCCATCCCCGCCGGATCGGCCATATTTACGGTAAGCAGCGCAAGCGGGGCCGTTTTCTTTGCTTTAATCAGGGCGTGCAAAGTGTCAGCGGAAATCAGTGGTGCATCACCAACTAAAATGAGCACATCGTCTGTGTCGTCAATGTATGGCAATGCCTGCATGACTGCATGCCCTGTTCCTAATTGTTCTTGCTGCAAACACCAGTTGAGTTGGTGTGCCGCGAGCGTGCTTTCTAGCTGCTCCGCACCGTGACCATACACGAGGTTGATACTTTCGCAATCAAGGGATTGAACTGTTTCAATGATGTGCTCAACAATCGGCTTGTTGGCAATTTTATGCAGAACTTTAGGTAGTGCAGACTTCATTCTGGTGCCTTTGCCAGCAGCCAGAATGACAGCGGTTAACGCCATTGTGAATCCTTCGTTTTTTATTGCCGAAAGTGTAGAGGATCACATTTTAAAAGTCAGCTTATTTTGAGCGTGATTTATTTAACGCTAGGGACTTCGATATTCGAAATTGTTTAAGCATGTTAACTGCATTGGTTACCATGAGTACACCAATAATTACGCAACCCGAGCCGATGATTTGTTTAAGCGTCAGAGTTTCATCGAGCAAGGTAACGCCCCACATGATGCCAAAAAAGGGTAACAAGTAGCCAACAGCTATCGCTTTTGAAGGGCCTACTTTGTCTATCAAATCAAAGTACATCACGTACGCTAATCCTGTGCAAATCACTGCTAGCACTGTCGCTGCAATCCAAGCGTTAGTGTCTGGCATAGCACTGGGCATGTTGGTGATAGCGAAAGGCAATAACAATACAATACTCGCGATCTGGCTGCCGGCCGCCACAGCAAAGGGTTTAGCATTGCTTAAATGGCGTTTCATATAGCTTGCTGCTATCGCATAACATATTGCAGCGCCGAGTGCCGCCAGTATCGGTAACAGAGAAGCTTTGGAAGATGACGAGGGGTCAACGCTAATAATGACAACGCCAACAAAGCCGAGCAAAATGCCAATTACCCCCCAATACCCAATTTTTTCCTTTAGGTAGAGCCAGGCGACGATAACGCCGAACATAGGCGCAGTTGCATTTAATATGGCTGCAAGTCCCGCGTCTAAATAATACATCGCATAGTTAAAAAGACTAAAAGGGATTGCTGTGTTTAACAATCCGACCACGAACAAGCCTTTCCAATGCTTGATTAAGTCAACTTGTTGCTTTTTCAGAAAGACCAGCGGTAACAAACACAGGGTTGCCCCGATCGCACGAAACTCGACCAGCGCGAAAACACCAAATGCAGGCACAGCCTCTTTCATCAGCATAAAAGAAGCACCCCAAATGGCGCCTAAAAGCAATAGTTCTGCAAAGTCTTTGGCTTTCAATGTGATTCCAGGTTGAGTAAAAAAGATTTGCGGTCCAGCCCGCCGGCATAGCCAGTCAAACTGCCGTTGGCTCCTATGATCCTATGGCAGGGAATAATAATCGCAATTGGGTTTTTGCCATTGGCAGTGCCAACGGCTCTGGATGCCGTGGGTTTTCCCAATGCTTTAGCAATATCAAGATAGCTTGCAGTTTTACCATAGTCCACTTCACAGAGCTGTTCCCACACTTTGTTTTGAAATGTGGTGCCTTGCGGAGACAGTGGTAATGAAAAAGCACGGCGCTCTCCGGCAAAGTATTCTTTTAGCTGTTGCGCGCCTTGCTGACTGATCGCATTTTCATTAGCGACATCCGAATCGAACGAATCCCTATTATTTTTAATTTCATCAGTAGAGTCTTTATCGTTGTCTATGAAAGCAACGCTCAGTATTGCGTCTTGTGAGGCGGTCACAACCACCGTTCCAATTTCTGTTGAAATTGAACTGACATAAGTCTGCATGATTAATTCTCCATTTTGTTCATCTGAGGGAAGTGCCCGCTGTTTTCTATCTCTTCGTTCAGTTAGCCATCTTTTCGGTCATTTAGTTAAAAGAAATCCTTCAACATTAGACGTTCAGATTCCAAAGGTTCAGTGTCAAATAGCTTCGCCACGGCGCGGCCTTAGCGGGATCAAAACCGGGATGCTCTTTGCTTATCATTTCAATACGCTGTTTAATGATAAGATCATTTTCAAGCCAGATATCCGTCGTTTCGTGCGTGCGCATTTTGATGTAGTTGCACGTCCAGGGTCCAATCCCTTTGATTTGCAATAGGTCATCAGTTTTTAAATCAGGTTCTGATGCAAAGGCGTCCGCGAGTCCAAGTAGTGCCTGTTTGCGCGCGCCTGGCATTTTTAGAAACGACAAGTTTGATTCCGCTATAGCAGCGCCCGATGGAAATAAGGGACCATCGGACAGATTGGCGTGCAGCTGATTAAGCTTGACCACTGCTTGTTGCAAGCTAACTTGCTGACCCAAAATGGCTCTGCACCCTGCTTCCAATCTGCTCGCAACGCCAGGAACGCGAATGCCTTGGATCACCTTTTCTTTGGGGAGACCAGTTTCACACAACGCGTTCTCCACGAGCATGGGTGATACGTGCAAATCAAGCAATGTTTTGACTTTACTGATAATTACTTGACTGTGTTTGCTGCTAAGCGCGCTAAAGTTGAGTCTAAATCGATGCTTTTTAGATTCATGCGTCACCGTTATCTCAACAGGTTCGCCATTGATATTAAGATGCTTGGCGATTGAATCGTCAGTGTAGTTTTCATTGCCTTCAATTTGACGAAACTGCAAAAATGATCTGAGTTGCTCCCATTGGTAAGGCGGGTTATATGTCAAAAAGATGCAAACATTA